>CAMPCJ010000070.1 GCA_946645685.1 uncultured Clostridia bacterium
GGGGATTCGATGGCGGCTCTCTTTTCACCCGCTTCCATTTCTTCCTTCAATTCCTCCGCCAGACGGTTTTCCCGCACGGTGAAGAACAAAACGAAGGCGGAGATGACCATCAAAACGGAAGCGACGATGAAGGGGATCTCTATGATCCAAAGCTTTCTGGCTTCATCCTCCGCGTTGATGTAGTCGGAAAGGAGAAAAATAATGCCCAGGACGGTGGCAAAGGCGCCGCCCAGGTATCCCATAATATTGATCAACCCGTTTGCCTTCGCCCGGAGGGGTTTGGGAGTGATATCGGGCATCAACGCCACGGCGGGATTCCGGTACATCATCATAAAGATGAGAACCACCGCCATCACGCAGACCATCCCGGCGATGTTGTTTTGATGGAAGAACAGCGGAATGAAGGGGAACGCCACGGCGGACACCAGCGTGCCCGTCAGAATATAGGGCATCCGCTTGCCGATGGGACTTTTCGTCTTATCGGAGAGAGAGCCGAAGATGGGCAGCAGGATAAGCGCCGCCAGATTGTCGCACGCCATGATGATACCGACGATCCACTGAACGTTCAGGATCTTCTCCGGAGAAGACGCCTTAAGTCCCGCGGAAGACAGGTCATACATCCGGCGGGCAAAGATATCCGTGAGGAACGTGGGGCACCAGGAGTCGTAGACCTGCCACAAAAGCAGGATACCGAAAAAGGCGAAACCGATGAGGAGGGTGCGCTTGTAATTCAGTCTCAATTGGACGGAAGAAGCCGCGGACTTATCCATAGCAGTGTTTCCTTTCCTGAAAGTGATAGCCTGACTATCTTCATTGTATCCGAAGGCAAGCGCTTTGTCAATGCGCAAAAAAACAAGTGTGCTGTCGCACACTTGTTTTTTTGCTCGTTCCGTCTCCGGTTACGACCCGCTTGGGCAAGATCAACCCGTCAGGAGGGCGTGGGCGTCAGGGAAACGGTATAGGCGTTTTTCGTTACGGGCGTGATCACCCTGGTACGGATCGTCTCACCCGCCGTCACGGTGATCCCGTAGCCGCGGTTGCTGTAGGTATACAGATCGGCGGCTTCTTCCACTTCCGGATCCAGGGCAAGCGTGACGTTGTAATCATACGCAATGGAAGAGCCGTTTTCGGCGTCGTCGTTGTCCTTGATGGAATACCCGAAGCGATACAGCGCGTCGGTGATGCCCAAGGCGTCTTCCAGGGCGGCGCATTCGATCCGAAGCGCCTGGGCGTCGTCTGCCGCTCCCACGTTGATCAGGTAGCAGAACTCTTCGTCCACCTCGGTGTACTCCAGCGCCTGGGACTCGCCCTGATTGATCGCCACGCCTGTGGTCGTGCCGCCGATGACCGGAACGAAGCCTTCCGTCATGGAAGCGATCTGTTGGGCGTTCGCCCCCTCGATATCCCAGTCCGAATCGGTATTCCAGGCGTTGATGGTCACGCTCTTTGCGCCGCCGTTCATCTGCTCGACCACAACTTCCGTCACGGTATACCGGTTTTTGGCTACATTGAAGTCGCGGTAAGTGACCCGGCGGAGCAGGCGCGTGGAAACGCTCTCCGGCGTGGCGGAAAGGTTCGCGGCAGTTTGTGAGCCGTTCACCGTCACCCCGTCGGCAATGTAGTTGACGGCGCCGGCGGAGAAGGTCAGGTGGGTATCATCCGTCACGGTGGCGTCAAAGCCCGAATGACTCGTTTCCAGAGAAGCCAGACCCGAGGGGATCACGGGATCCGTGGAAGCGGGGGGGATGGGCGTGTTTTGGAAGGTCATGCCCACCGGGAACGAATAGGTGCTGGTGACTTCCTCAAAGTCCTCCGTCACGGTGCTGCGATCCACCAGCTGCGCGTTGGCGGCAATATCCAGATACAGAAGGTAAGCGCCGATCCTTCCTTCGACCGAGCCCAGCGCAAATTCGCCTTCGTTCACGGGAATTTCAAAATAATAAAGGCTGGTCGTCCCGAGCTGATTGGTGGTTCCCGGCTGCGTGATCCAGTCGGTGTTGAAGGCAAGCGAATAATCGCTTGTTTTCGTGCCGGACCACTCATAGCCGGAGTCGGTTTTCAGATAGTAGATATAATCCTTGCTCTGGTCGGACGATTTCCAGATCTGTTTGATCTCTTTTATTGCGGTAATGTTTTTATCGGCATCACGCTCAATGGTATGCAGGGAGAAAAAGCTGTTGTTCTGAGAGAAGTAGGTACCGGCAAAGAAGTTGATAAATCCCTTTTGATGGACGTTAAAGTCAATACTGTCCTCCGGCATCTGGTAATTTTCGTATTCCGTGCCTTCAAGCATCACCTTCGGCGCGACGATCAGATTATCCTTGCTGATCTCCGCGTTCATAAAATGCAGTCCGTATACGTTGGTCTGCCCGTACAAAACCGTGTTGAACTGATTCACCGCGGCATCGTATTTCGCAAAGCTTGAAGGATCGATCGTCTGAATGCCGCTTGCATTCACGGTTCTGACGTTGCTGTCGTTTACCTGACCGGCGGCGTTGGTGCTCGTTAATCCCGCGGAAATATTGCTTTTTTCGTATCTGGAAATTCTGATATCAGACTTTCTGTCGGACGCCGTCTCGTGGCTGCCGCCCACGATATAACCCGTATTTTGGCTGTTTACGGTGAAAGGCGAGGTGTTTGAAGCGCTCAGCGGCACGTAGGAATACCGGTCCGGCTCACTGACGACGGAAAACTCATATTTGACAGCCGTCGTGTTTTCCAAACTGATATCGGCATGCGTGTAGCCGGAATATTCGGTAATGGTGAGGTTTTGATAATCAGTACTTCCCTGCCATGTCCTGGTAACAGAGCCAAACCAGCCGGAACTTGTGGCTAAATAAACGTATCTGCTGCTGTTGCTTGTACCGGCACTCAATCGCGCGTTCGATCCGTTGGTCCAATACCAGGTCGTGGCGGAAGAAGCACTGTTTGTCAACCGAAGCGAGCCGGTATTCCTGGTTGCATCGCGGAGATAATACCTGGTGCCGTCTATTATGGTATAGATCGTTCCGTTGTTGCCCGATCCGGGGTTTGAAAAGATCCAGTGCGTCGGCGTGTCCTCGGCGCCGTTGCCCGTTCCCAAAGAATCAGTGTCGGTGGCGTTGAGATAATAACCGCCGCTCGCAATTGTATAATAACCGTCCGTATCTTTCCGCACCGTCCATCCGTTGACGTATTGCAAGTACCCGGAAGAACAGTGCAGCGCCGTGTTCCCCGTCTTTGTCCAAACGGTCGAGCCGGTCTCATCCAGAGAAAGCGCCGTGCCGTTGTAATTCAGGTAAAAGACGCCGTAATCATCGGTCGTTCTGAGATGGCCGCTTGCGTCCAGGACCCACTTGGTATTCGTTCCCGTCGTGGTAAGGCCGTTGTGATTGTTGTTGACGTTCAGGTAGGTATTGCCCGATTTGATGTAAAACGCGTTTTCCGTATCGGAAGTTCTCCTTACGATGGTGACGTCCTTATAGAGCGCGGCGAGATAGTGGAACGCAGAAGAGTTGTTGACGTAGCTCAAAAGGTACGAGCCGGAGCCGTCCTGAGCGTCCGCGTACATTCTGAAAGAGGAATCGGTGGTCCGGTTTCCGGAATGGTACGTCCCGATCAGATTGCCGCTCTCATCGTATACTCTTCTTTCGGTCTTATAGGAATTGGCGGTGGTAACGTTGTTTCTCACGTTCGTTATTCTGGTGAACATGTCCCTCATATCGATGGAGCCGCCCCAGCCCGCGGAAGCGCCCTGCGCGGTGTAATTGAACCGGCTGTTGGCTTCGGTGGGGGTATCCACCGTGACCCGCACCACGTCCGTGGTATCCTTATAAGCGCTTGTCACGTAGCCGGAAAGGGCGTAATCGGAGAGGTGGGCGGTATAGTCCGTCAGGGCGGCGGTGGCGCCGTTGTTCACCAGAGAGGCGTTTCCCATGACCTGCACGTTGGAGACGCTTCCGTTGACGTAGCCCGCCGCAATGCCCATGAGGGAAGAAGCGGTCTCCGTCTTCACCGTGATCTGATCCAGAGCGAAGTTTTTAGCTTCGTTGACCTGGCTGGAATAGGTATAGCCGGGCGTTGCGGTAAAGGACGAGCCGTTTTCCACGGCGGCGTTCACCGTGCCCGCGTTATTCAAGGAGCCGATCACACCGAAAAAGCCCACGATCTCGTTGCCGGAAACGGCGTTGACCGGCGCGTCCGTCCAGGTGGTGCCGTCGGTGGTGAGAACGTTTTGAACGGTCAGATTGGAAATGGTGTGGCCGTTGCCGTCCAGGTTGCCCACGAAGGGATATTCCTCCGTACCGATCTGGGGCAGGACATATCCGGTCATATCCAGATCGTCGGACAGGTAGAAATACACCTGATTGATGGTGTTCTGACCGTCATTGGGCATATTGAAGTAGCCCAGCGCCTGAAGCCAGGCGAAATAATACAGCTGAACGGGGTGCTTGATCTCGAAAGCGCACCCGGAATCATCCGTCAAGCCCTGCCCGATGACCGGATTGCCCTGGTCGTCATAGGTCTGATACTGGGTGGCGGAAGTGCCGTCCCCGCTTTCAAAGTAGGACTTGTGGATGTGAGAGGTGATAAACGGATTGGTTTTCGCGGAGTTGAAAAACCACGCGAAAGCGACGGTCCCTACAAGCGACAACAGAAGGGTTGCCGCAAGGATCGACGCGATCACTGCATTTTTCCGTTTCATCAATCGTTTCATGGCACAAATCAACTCCCGCTGACAGAGACGGTCACTTCCGTCAGATCGCTGGCAAAGTCAATGATCTGCCCGATGGTGGTGCCGCCGCTTTGAATGCCGGAGATCTCATAGCGATCCACGAGGTCTTCGTCGTAGGTGATGTAAAGATAAACGTTCAAGGCGTCCGCTGTGCCGTCGCCGTCCGTATCCACCAGATCGGTGGCGTCGAAAGGAACGGTGAGGACAAGCTCGTCTGTTTTCTCAACGCCGGTAACGGCGCCGTTGGCGTCCGTTGCAACGGAGCTGACAAATACGCCGGACGTGCCTTTTTCAAAGGGATATGGATCCGTCTGGGAAGCGCCCACGGTCCGGGGCGTATAGTCCTTATCCACGGCGATGCGCTGATAGAGAGAAGCGTCCAGCCGCTGATACAGATCGACAGGGGCGGTGGCGGGCGCATAGCTGTACCAGCCCTTGCCCTGAGCGGCGGTAAAGCGCATGACACTGGAAAGGAACGGGGCGGGCATCGTTTTCTCCACGCCCCCCACCGACACGTTTTGCATGGTGGGAAGAGCGGTGTCCCGTTTCAAAGAAAGAGAGACCGTGCCGCTGGTGGTCTGCAGCTCGGTGAGCTGCATCCGGATCACCGCGGGGGTGTATCGGTTTCTGTTTTTGAAGATCGTATCGAAATACGGGATGTCAAATCGATTGAAGGTGGGGTCGTTCGCCAATCCTTCTCCGGTATAGTGAACAACAGGCGTACTCTGCGTGGAGTTGACCATATCGTAGAGGTACACCCAATATGCCACCTCCACGTCGTTCTGCCGGGCGTTCACGCCCATATCCTGCCCCGCCGCGCGGCTGTTCTGAGCGAACCAGCCCATGGAGCCGAAGCTGATCATGACGAAGACGAAAACGACAAGAAGAGCGAGTGTCAAAAGACCTTCGCTCACCAGATCGCGCTTCAGATCGCGCTCTTTTACTTCTGTTCCGTCATTCTTGAAATGCATAACGTCCCTTGCCCGGCACACGCCCGAAACGGGAAGCCGCCCGATAAAAATGAAAGCCAGTTGCATTGATTTTTGCAACTGGCTGACTTCGTGAGTCCCTATAGCTTTGCGTGACTGCATCGCTGCAGTTTTGCCGAATGTTTTGTTGTATTACATATTACAGAGGAAAACAACACCCTCGAGCAACGTACAGTATATCAAAGCAAAGAGCGTTTGTCAAGAGCAAGCGCACCGGAACTTAGGGGATAATTTGTTAAAATTATGTAAATTTTCGGGTCATAAGTCGAAATGAGCCCGGATCCTGCGGCAAAGATCCTCCCCGCGCGCGTCCTGTCCGGCGGGAACTTCCGCGAAGATCCGCAAAAGCGGCTCCGTACCGGAAAAGCGAATGAGAAGCCACGCGCCGTCCTCAAACCACACCTTGCACCCGTCCTGATATGACGTTTTCGTGATGGCAGCGCCCAGGTCGGGCAGCTCATGAGACCGGTAGATCCTGTCTATCAGTTCTTCTTTCCGGGGCGCCGGGAAGGAAATGTTGCTTTCCTTCAGCACAAAATCCCCGAACTTTTCATGAACCTCCCGGGCAAGCTGGGAAAGCTTTTTCCCGGTCTTTGCCAGGGTCTCCACCAAAAGCGTGGCGGCATAGATGGCGTCTTTCCCGTTGATATGCCCCGCCACGGTCAACCCGCCGGAGCCTTCCCCGCCCAGAAACGCACCGGTCTGTGCCATTTTCGCGGAAATGTACTTAAACCCCACGGGCACCTCGTAACAGGGCTGTCCGTAGTGGGCGGCAATGCGATCCAGCACGCAGGTGGTGGCAAGGTTTTTGACCACGGGAGTCTTCATTTTTTTATATTCCAGAAAGTAATAGTAGAGGATGCACAGGATCTCGTTGGCGTCAACGTAGTTTCCCAAATCGTCCACCAGACCGATCCGGTCCGCGTCGCCGTCGGTGGCGATCCCCAGATCGAAGGCGTAGTCCGTGACCCGGTTCTGCAGGCTTTTCACGGTCTTGGCGTCGGGAGCGGGGGTCTTTCCGGCAAACAGGGTATCATGCTCCGCGTGGAGCATTTCCACCTCGCAGCGGGTGGTGGCAAAAATGGTATTGAGCGCCCGGACGGAAACGCCGAAAAGCGGATCCACGGCGATTTTCAGATGCGCGTCCCGGATCGCCTGCACGTCCACCTTTTCCAGAATATCGTCCAGATACTCGTTGATGGGATTGAAGAATTCGATCCATCCTTCCTTCATCAGTTCCTCCAGGGAACGGACGGGGGCGGTGGGATCGTTTTCCGTCAGGGAGGCGATGAGCGCCTCCACTTCGCCGGTGACGGTCTCGTTGGCGTCTCTGCCGCCCCGGGTGAAAAGCTTGATCCCGTTATACAAAGAGGGGTTGTGACTAGCGGTGACCATCAGCCCGTACGCCAGATCGTTTTTCATCACGGTATGCATCACCAGCGGCGTCGGGCAGGAGCTTTGCACCAGCTTGACGTGGATGCCGTTGGACGCGATCACTTCCCCCAGCCAGATCATGGCTTCCTTGGACAGAAAGCGGCGATCGTAGCCGATGACCACGGGAAGCCCCTGCGCGCCTTCTCGCAAAATACGCAGAGCCACCGCCTTTCCCACCAGGGTGATGTTGGCTTTGGTAAACTCATCTCCGATCACGGCGCGCCAGCCGCCGGTTCCGAAGTGCAGGGGGGATCGATCCATATTCATTCTCCTTTTTCGGTTTTGATAAACAGCAAAGAACTGACGGGACGCGCCATACCGGTGATACTGCCGTCGGAGGGCGCCGGATAGCTCAGTTCCGTAAAAACGTCATTCTCCAAAAGTCCCAGGACGGAAGAGCCGCCGCCGTCCCAGTTGATCAATGTGATCGTGTCCGGCACCAAAAGGCGGGCGAGACGGCACAATTCCAAATAATCCGCGCCTGCGGAAACGGGGGTACGCCCGGAAACCACCAGAACAAACAATTCATTCCGCTTCGTGACGCCCACCACGGTGCGGGGATGCCGCGCCATGGTATGCACCCGGCTTTCCTGCGTCTGGCGGGACAGGGGAGAAAGCCACCCGGCGGCGCGGAACTTTTCCAAGTAGGTGTCCGCCGTGATCTCTTCTCCGCCTCCGATCAGTCCCAGGCCGCCGCCGTACGCCCAGGAAAGCGATTCCCACACGTCTACCGGAAAGCCCTCCGGCGCGTCCGGGCGAAACGCGGGAGACGGCAGGTCGGAAACGGGATAATAGCCGTTTTCATCCGGCGCTCCCAGGACCCTCTCCGCCTGCCGCGCCGTTTCACCGTCCAGGGAAAACACGGTGCCGACGCAAGGCAGGGCAACGTCACCTCTGCGGATGCACAGGATCTTTTCTCCGATGACGGCGACGTTCAGCCGTCCTTCTCCCACTGGGCAGAGGAAGTCTTTATCGTCCCGCTCTTCCTGCGAGCGGGAAAACAGGGGCGTATAGACGGAAAGCTGCGGATGGGGCGCGTTCACCTGCTCCCTCTCCCAGCGAACGCTCAGCCCGGGCAGCAGAGTCGCGCTGCCGCCGCCCAAAGCAAAATCAAAGGCGTAAAACCCGTCCGGGTGAGACGCCAAGACCGCCTTGTGATACAGGGGCAGCGTTTCATGACGGCGCCCGCTCTCATCCGTATAGCGATAGTAATCCAGCGTTCCCACGGGAAAATCGATCTGCTCCCGGGGACGGGAGGCAAGCCGCCCGTTATAGTTGGACAAGAGCTTTTCCGTGAAGAAAAACGTGAAGTTGGAAAGGACGGCGCTTCCCTTCTCTTTCCGGTCAAAGAACAGAGAGCGGGGGGAGGCGCTTTCCGCCAGGGGAATGACCTTTACCGCCGTGCCCGGGGAAACCAGAACGCCGTCCGCCAGGACTTGCGCCCGCTTTTCCTCGCTTTCCCAGTCCACCGTAACCGGCTCAAAGGCGGGCAGGGAAAAACAGCCGTGAAGGGGCGCAATGCCCCGCAGGGACGAAAGTTTCCGTTTGCACCAAGCGGCGCGATCCGCCCCGAAGGAAGCGCCGGTAAAGGAAAAATCCGCCGTCACCCGAAGGGGCAGATGATCATCATATACGTTGAGGAAAACCCCGCCGTCCCGCCGCGCAAGCTCCTGCCAGGGCGTGCGGTAGACCGCCTCTCCGTACCGCTCCGCAAGATACGCCAGCTGGTAGTAACTCAGCTCCGTGCGGCGCGTCAGGGAAACGGTAGGGTAAATGGAGAAATGCGCGGGGATCAAAAGGCGGCAAACCGCGGGGCGGGTGAAAAGCCCGGTGACCGCCCGCGCCGGGATGCCCCGGGGGATCACGGTGACGACGGCGGGCAGCGCCAGGTCGTGGCACGCCAAAAGCGCGTCTTCTCCGTAGCCGAACAGGACCGCCTGCTCTCCCGCCACTGCCGCGGCGCTTTCCGGTGAAAGGACGATCCGGGACAGATCCAGACAGCCGAAGCTGTCCGGCGCGGACAGGACGGCAACCTCTTCCGGCATCAGCTCTTTCAGCTCCGAAGGGTCGGGCAAAAGCCCGTCCCCCTCCCCGCCGGTGAGGATGACCACCCGCTTGCCCGCCGCCAAAGCGGTGCGAACGTCCCGCAGAAAATCCTGCCAAAACGCATTTTCAGACAGGTAGAAGAAGTAGGTCTCACGCGCTGCGAGAGGCGCGGCAAGGTTGCTTTGATCGATCCCGTCGACCACGTGCGAGGTACCGGAAAGGACGGCTCTGCCCGCCGCGAACGGAGCGGCGCCAAAGCGGTTCAGCCGCAGCCGGTGAAAGGCTCGCAGAATGTCCTCGTTCGTGCCCGCTGTAAGGTCGATCTCGTAGAGGAGCAAGTCCCGGGCGGCGGCGTGGTATGCCGCGCACTCCTTCCCGTCGATCGCTCCCGCTTTGACCAGATCGCTCACAAGATCATCCCGGAAAACGGCGCGATCGCCGCTTTTTCCGAGGAAGATCCCCCGATCCCACAGCTTTTTCTGCAAAAGGGTCCCCGCCAGAGACGAGCGGTGGAAAGAGCCGAAAACAAAAGACGGATCCGTCAATTTCTGGTTCAATTGCGACCTCCCATCGGAAAGGCGCGCCTTTCCTTTGCGTATTGTAACACAAGTGCGAAAAAATGGATTTGCCTTTTTCCGTTAAAAATTTGCGGC
>CAMPCJ010000071.1 GCA_946645685.1 uncultured Clostridia bacterium
GTCGGGGAATCTGTCATGGATATAGGATAAAAACTGAGATCCGTATCCTTTGTTGCACTTCTCCGGAACCAGGTACAGATCTTCGATCCAGACGCAATGCTTTCCAAACTCCGTAGAGAAGCTTTTGGCGATCATGGCGTAACCGATGATCGAATCATCCTCCCGAAAGACAAAGCCCTCTAAAAACGGGTCTTCTCCTATACAATGGTCAACATCCGCTTGAAAGATCTCTTCGGATCCGTTTGTTAAAACGGCGGGGGAGCGATAGAAAACGCGCATCATGTCAAGTACCGCTTTCCGGTCTTGTTCTCTCATGGGGCAAATATTCATACATAAGGATCCTTTCAAATTTGTTCTGTCATACTTTATCACGAGGTTCAAAAAGCTGTCAAGCCTGCTGTGATAAACGTTATCGCATAAGTCCTTGTCAAAGGGCTATAACAATGATATAATAGTCAAAAAGATTTCACAAACCGGCAGGAGCAAATATGACCATCAATGAATTGAAAACTGGTCAATCAGCCAGAATTCTGACTGTTGGCGGGGAGGGTGCGCTGCGGCAGCATCTTCTTGATATGGGCGTCATTCCCGGCGTTGAATTGACTTTGGTAAAGTTCGCGCCCATGGGCGACCCGATTGAGATCCGGATCAATCATTATGAATTGACCCTTCGGTTGGATGACGCAAAGCGCATTGAAGTGGAGCCGGTTGAGCGGCGAGACGAAGCAGCAGAGAAGATCATCAAGAAAAAGAAGCTTCAGATGCAGACGGCGCATCCCGGACTTGGCGAAGACGGCATCTTTCATCCCAAGGGAAGCGGCGAGCCACTGCCGGAAGGAACGAAGCTTACCTTTGCGCTGGTGGGCAATCAAAATTGCGGTAAAACAACGCTGTTCAATCAGTTGACCGGGTCCAATCAGCACGTGGGCAATTTTCCCGGCGTGACGGTGGATCGCAAGGACGGCGCGATCCGCGGCTTTTCCGATACCTGCATAACGGATCTGCCAGGGATCTATTCTATGTCTCCTTATTCGGCGGAAGAGCTTGTTTCCAGGGATTTTGTCCTCTTGGAAAAGCCACACGCCATCATCAATATTTTGGATGTGACCTGCATTGAGCGCAGTTTGTTTTTGACCATGCAGCTGCTTGAAATGGACGTTCCCATGGTGGTGGCGCTCAATATGATGGATGAAATGGTGGGCAACGGCGGCTCTGTGGACGTAAACGCCCTGGAGGAAATGCTTGGCACGCCCGTCATTCCCATTTCCGCCGCGAAAAATGAAGGTGTGGAGGAGTTGATCCATCACGCCGTCCACGTTGCCAAATATCAAGAAAAGCCTTTACGGCAGGATTTTTGCGATAAACAGGCAGACGGAGGCGCCGTTCACCGGTGTATCCACGCCGTGATCCATCTGATCGAAGACCACGCCAAGCGGGTCGGGCTTCCCGTTCGCTTTGCCGCTGCCAAGCTCATCGAAGGGGATGAGCGTGTTTTGGAACAGTTGAACCTGGACGAGAATGAGAAGGAAACGCTCTCTCACATCATCGTGCAGCTTGAAAAAGAGCGTGGACTGGATCGCAACGCAGCAATGGCGGATATGCGCTTCCGCTTCATTTACAAGGTGTGCGACAGATGCATTACCAAGCCCAAGGAAAGCAGGGAACATATCCGCAGTGAAAAAATAGATAAGGTGCTGACCGGCAAGTTCACCGCGATCCCCGGCTTTATCCTCATCATGGCTCTGGTCTTCTTTTTGACCTTTGGCTTGATCGGACCTTTTTTGCAGGATCTCATTGAGCAGGGCATCAGCCGTCTCTCCGCAGCGGTGCAGGGCTGGATGGAAAGCGGGCAGGTCAGTCCCGTCCTCCGCAGCCTTGTCATTGACGGCATTTTCAACGGCGTGGGAAGCGTTCTGAGTTTTCTTCCCGTCATCGTGACGATGTTTTTCTTTCTGTCCTTGTTGGAAGACAGCGGGTATTTGGCTCGCATCGCTTTCGTTATGGATAAACTGCTCCGGAAGATCGGTCTTTCCGGGCGGAGTATCGTGCCGATGCTCATCGGGTTCGGCTGTACGGTTCCCGCCGTTATGAGCACCCGCACGCTTCCCAGCGCCAGGGACAGGAAGCTGACCATTCTGCTGACGCCGTTTATGTCCTGCACGGCAAAGCTGCCCATCTATTCCTTCTTTGTCAACTGCTTTTTCCCGGGGAACGCCTGGTGGATCATTACGGGCTTGTACCTGTTGGGGATCCTGATGAGCGTTTTGGTCGCCCTTTTGTTTAAGAAAACGCTGTTCCGCGGAGAAGCCGTTCCCTTTGTCATGGAGTTGCCCAATTACCGGATGCCCGGTTTCGTAAACGTTTGGCACCTGCTTTGGGATAAGGCAAAGGACTTTTTGAAGCGCGCCTTTTCCGTTATCCTCATTGCCACGGTTGCCGTGTGGTTCCTCCAGAGCTTCAGTTTTCGCTTCAATTTGATCGAAGATCCCAAGGACAGCATTCTTGCCGCCATTGCCGGCTTGCTTGTACCTGTTATGAGCCCGGTAGGACTCGGTGACTGGCGGATCATTACGTCCCTTGTCAGCGGATTTATGGCGAAGGAAAGCGTTGTCGCCTCGATGGAGGTACTGTTCAGCGGAGACCTTGCCGCGTCTCTGACAAAACTTACGGCGGCTTCCATGCTTGTTTTCAGTTTGCTCTACACGCCCTGTGTTGCGGCCATAGCCGCCGTGAAGCGTGAACTTGGCGGGAAGTGGGCAGTCGGCGTCGTGATCTGGCAATGTTTGATCGCCTGGCTTTGTGCGCTCGCGGTACGGTTGATCGGGTTGTCGCTGGGAATGGTGTGAGGTTGTTATGAACATTTGGGACTATTGTATCTTAGGCGCCGTTTTGATCGCCCTTGTCGTTGCCGTTCTGGTCATCAAAAAAGGAAAGAGCGGCTGTTCCTGCGGGTGTTCTTCCTGTCCGTCTTGCAATACGTGCAAAAAGAAGCCTGAAAAGTGAAAAGGTTTTCTGTGCCGCTTTCTTGAAAAGCCTTTTACAACGTGTTACAATGATAGAAAGATAAGGGGGTATGAAAGCTATGACTCTCGAGATCACAAATCCGGTGAAAAAATACGACGTGATCGTGGTCGGGGGAGGCCCCGCGGGCGTTGCCGCGGCTGTTGCCTCCGCGCGTTTGGGCGCTGATACGCTTATCATCGAAAGCGCCACCGCTCTCGGCGGGATGGCTACGGTCGGCATGGTATCCCGTTTGACAACGCTTTCCGACGGGAACAAGATCCTGTATCATTCTCTTACCACGGAGATCATGGATCGGTATATGAAGGAAGCGGGGGTGGAGCCGGACTTCAAAGGGCGCATCCCGCTGATCACCGAAGATCTGAAAGTCGTCTTGGACGACATCGTTTCCGAAGCGGGCGCCCGGATCCTGTTTCAGTCGACCGTGTGCGCGGTGGAAAAAGACGGAGAGAACATTTCTTGTGTGATCGTTGCCAATAAAGCCGGGCTGACTCCCTACAAAGCCCACGTATACGTGGATGCGACCGGGGACGGCGACGTGGCGTATTTTGCAGGCGTTCCCTATGAAAAAGGCGATGAGGAAGGTGATTTGCAGCCTGCGTCCCTGTGCTTCGCCCTTTCCAACGTCCATTCCGAAAACAAAAAAGGCTCTCTCAACGGCGGTAAGGATACGGTTTGGTCGGAGATCGGCAGAGATCCGAAGTATCCGCTGGTGCGCAATCACTTCGTTCCCGTTCACGTGGGCAACGGGACGATCTTCGCCAATGCCGGCCATCTGGACGGGGTCGATTCCACCGATCCCGAGTCCGTATCGGACGCGTATATAAAAGGGCGTAAGATCGCCAAGGAGTATTTGGAGGCCGTAAAGGAATATATTCCCGAAGTCTTCGGACAGGACGCCATCGTCGTGGCGACTGCTCCCATGCTGGGGGTGCGGGAATCCCGCCGGATGGAAGCGGAGTATCAACTCACCGTCCGGGATTATATTGAGCGGAAGAGCTTTGACGACGAGGTGTGCCGTAATCATAACTGGCTGGATTGCCACACCAAAAAAGGAAAGGTGAGTCCCTATAAACTGGATCCCGATCAGAAATACAAGGACGGGGACAGTCACGGGATCCCCTGGCGCTGCCTGGTGCCGAAAAAAGTGGATAATCTGATCCTTTCCGGGCGGTGCATTTGGAATGACAGAGGCGTCTTTTCCTCCACACGGGTCATGCCCAACTGCTTTTCCACCGGGGAAGCGGCGGGGATCGCCGCCGCACTTGCCGTGAAGAAAAGCTGCGGCGTCCACGCCTTGGACGCAAAGGAGATCCTCTCTCACATCAAGAAATAACGGACCGTTTTACAAAAAAGGCAGCAAGCTTTTGCTTGCTGCCTTTTTTGTGCTTTACAGTTTGTGTCGTATGATCTTGCCGCTGACAGTCTTGGGAAGGGATTCCTTGAATTCCACAATGCGGGGGTATTTATACGGCGCGGTGTGGGTTTTTACGTAATTCTGGATCTCCTTCTTTAACGCCTCGGTGGGCTCGGTGCCCTTCACCAAAACGATGCTGGCTTTGACCACCTGACCGCGCACCTCGTCGGGAGCGGCGGAAACGCCGCACTCCAGAACGTAAGGCAGTTCCATGATCACGCTTTCGATCTCGAACGGCCCGATGCGATAGCCGGAGGACTTGATGATATCATCCACGCGACCGACATACCAGTAGTAGCCGTCCTCATCTTTCCAGGCAAGATCGCCGGTGTGATACCAGCCGTCCCGCCAATTCTTGGCGGTGCTTTCTTCATCGTTGTAGTAGCACACGGCAAGCCCGCAGGGAAGTCCCTTGGAAATATTGATCACGATTTCACCTTGTTCTCCGTCCGGAACGTCGTTTCCGTCGGGATCGATCAGATGTACGTCAAAAGTGGGGACCGGCTTGCCCATAGAACCTATCTTGTGATCGGCGCCCACCAGATTTCCGATGATGAGCGGGCTTTCGGATTGACCGAATCCCTCCATGATCTGAAGCCCCGTCGCCTTTTCAAACTGACGGTATACCTCCGGGTTGAGCGCTTCACCCGCCGTGGTCATGTGCTTCACGGATGAAAAGTCATATTTGGAAATGTCCTGCTTGATCATCATGCGCAGCATAGTTGGGGGGGCGCAGAAGGTCGTAATATGATACTTGGCAAACATGGGCAGAATGTCCGCGGCGTCAAAGCGGTCAAAGTCGTACACGAAGGTCGCTCCCTCGGACAGCCACTGACCGTAGAGCTTGCCCCACATGGACTTTGCCCAGCCCGTATCGGAAATGGTGAAATGCAGCCCTTCGGGATCCACGTCGTGCCAGAAGTGAGCGGTATGGAAATGTCCCAAAGGATATTTATAGTTATGAACGGCAAGCTTCGGATAGCCGGAGGTGCCGGAGGTGAAGAAGCCGAGCATCAGATCGTCTCCGCAGGGGGCGTCTTCCGTGCGCATATAGTGAGAAGAGAAGAGCTTATATTCTTCATCAAAGCTGCGCCATCCCTCTTTGGTCCCGTTGACGATGATCTTCGTCATGCTCGGGAAGTCCTTGGCAGCCTTGTCCACTTCGTCGGCGGTGTAGCCGTCCGCCGTGCAGAGAATGGCGGAAATGCCGGCGGATTTGAAGCGGTATTCAAAGTCGTGGCACTGCAGTTGGTTGGTGCCCAAAATTGCAATGGCACCCAGCTTGTTCAACCCGATCATCGCGTACCAGAACTGATAGTGACGTTTCAGCACCAGCATGACCCGGTCACCCTTCTTGATGCCCAGAGATTTGAAGTAGTTGGCGCACTTGGAAGACTCGTGCCGGATATCCGTAAAGGTGATGCGCCGCTCGGTCTTATCTTTGGACACGTGAAGCATGGCAAGCTTATCGGGATGACGGTAGGAAAGCTCATCCACAATATCAAAGGCAAAGTTGAATTTTTCGGTATTCTTGAATTCAATGCGGGTGGGCGTACCGTGCTCATCCACGTCGAAGTCCACGTATTTGTTGTAGATCCGCTCGGAATCATCCCGCTTTTCAGCGGATTTGGAGGGGATGGCTTTGCTTTGCTGAAGTTCCGGAATGGGCTCCCCGGTGGGATTGAGGACGATGGCGTAAAAGGAGCAGTCCTTGCCGCCCACGGCGATCATTCCGTGAGGCGTATCGGAATCAAAGTAAATACTGTCGCCCGGTCCGAGGATCTCCTTGTGCTCGCCGACCTGCACCATCAGATTGCCGGTGATCACGATGTCGCATTCCTGCCCGGCGTGGGTGGTCAATTCGATTTCTTTGCGTTCTGCTTCCGGGTCGTATTTGTTCTGCACAAACAAAGGCTCGGCGATCCTGTTCTGAAAGGCGTAAGCCAGATTATAATACACCATGCCGTGAGCAGAGGATACTTTTTGACCGGTGCCGGAGCGGGTGACCGTGTAGGAGCGAAGGTTCGGGCTGTACCCCTCGATGATATCCGTAACGTTGACGCCCAGCGCGGAGGCGCAGCGATAAATGAAAGCAAAGGTGAGGTCTTCCGCACCGCTTTCACAACGCGCGTATTCTTCCGCGGAAACGCCCGTTTTTTCCGCCATGGTTTCCACGTCAAGCCCGGTCAATTCTCTCAGCTCCCTGATGCGGAGCGCCATTTCCCGGATCTTGCTGTCCAGTTGATTGGTTTCCATCTTTTTCATCTCATCCTCTTTCTCAACATAAAAAAATCGTCCCAAAGCACATCGCTTTGAGACGAGCAAATGCCCGCGGTACCACTCAAATTGCGGAATAAACCGCCACTCAGGCTCTGACAAGCCGTATGCCTTAACGCAGCCGTAACGGGGAGGGTCTACTGGCCGAAGCGTTCTTCCTCCCGGCTCGGAAGCTACAGAACAAAGGTCATTTCCGTGGCTCGCACCAACCGCCACTTCTCTGCGAAATGAGGATCTTTGCCCCCTCTTCTTCATCGCCTTTTTGTCATCCTACCACGAAAAAGGGAACTTGTCAAGAAAAAAATGGCGCCACGATCCGTGACGCCATTTTCGGAAAAAATCAGTGGGTCATTTTCTTCACAAGCTCGCTGGCTTTCTCAACGGTCTTTTCCGCCAGCTCCCCGGCCTTTTCCTTGAGATTGTTTGCTTTCTTTTTGGTGGCTTCCACCAGCAGTTCTTTGGCAAAATAACGCTTCAAGAGCCCCTCAAACGCCTTGCCATGACGTGCTTCGTCCCTTGCCATTTCGTGAACGGTGTCGTGGATGGCGTCCAGACCCAGCGCCTTGGCTTTTTTGGCGAGCTCGGTCTTTCCGTTGCAGGCGCCGTTTTCGGCGGCAACGCGCGCCTTCAGGTTTTCCATGGTGGAATCGGTGAGCACTTCGCCCAGCATTTCCGCAAATTTGGCGGCGTGATCCGCTTCTTCAAAAGCGGCGGTCTTCCAGTATTCGCCGATCTCGGGGTAGCCTTCACGATACGCCACGCGGGACATGGCAAGATACATACCGACCTCGCTGCATTCGCCGTTGAAGTTGGAACGGAGACCATCAACGATCTCCTTCGGTACGCCTTCCACGATCCCGACGGTGTGTTCGGAAGCCCAGGTCGTTTCGTCCTCAATGACCTCGACAAATTTTTCACCGGGGGCTTTGCAAAGGGGACATGCTTCCGGTCTGGTTTCTGACTCAACGATCTCGCCGCACACGAGACATCTCCATTTTTTCATGATCTGTGCTCCTTTCAAAATTCAATTTTTTACCATACCTCGAGTATATCACCCATCCCCTTTTATGTCAAGACGAGAAAAGCGCTTGAGTTTTTCTTGCGTCTTTTCCGAAGAAGTGGTATACTACCGGTGTCGAGCGCCCATGAGAGGAGAAAAACGTATGCGTCTATCGTTGATCGTTCCTTGCTGTAACGAGCAGGAAAACGTTGAGCCGATGTTTGCCCGCATCAAGGAGGTATTTGAGAACGATATTCCCGAAATCATTTTTGTGGACGACGGCAGTTCCGACGGTACTTTGAGCCGCCTGAAGAGTCTTTACACGGAAAACCCGACGGTTCGATTGATCTCCTTTACCAGAAATTTCGGGAAGGAAGCGGCGATCCTGGCGGGTCTCCGTGCCGCCCGCGGAGATCTTATCTGCATCATTGACGGGGATCTGCAGCAGGATCCCGCGGTCGCTTTGGAAATGTCGACTATGCTGGAAAAGGACGATTCTCTCGATGTCGTTGCCGCTTATCAAAAGAGCCGGCGGGAAGGCTTGATCCATCGTTTTTGCAAAACTTGTTTTTACAAGATGGGAAAACATCTTTGCGACCTGGATCTGGAGCCTCACGCAAGCGATTTTCGCGTGTTTCGCCGCCATGTCGCGCAGGCGATCCTTTCCGACCCGGAATGCGAGCGCTTTTCCAAGGGCATTTTTGCCTGGGCGGGCTTTAAGACCGCATATATCCCTTACGACGTCAAGGAAAGAAACGCGGGAAAGAGCAAATGGAAAACTTCGTCTTTGACTCGCTATGCCCTGGACGGTATTTTTTCCTTCTCGGAAAAGCCCTTGCGTTTTCCCCTCACGCTTTCGATCATCTGCTTTCTTGCGTCTGTTATCACGTTGATCCTGACGATCGCCTGGGACGCCGGGGCGGTTCTTGAGATTTTGCTTCCGTTGTCGCTTGTGATGTTCTCTCTGATATTCTTTACGCTTTGGGTCCTCGGGCGGTATGCCGCTCTTGCTCTTCGGGAAGCGAAACGCCGCCCGGTTTATGTGATCCGGGAGTTTCTTGATCGATAAGAAGCCGTATCATTTACGAATCATACTTGAGGTTTGACTTGTGAAAAGATTTACTGTCCTGTTTTTCTTCGTTCTCGTTTTTCCGTTTCTGCTCGCCGGATGCTTCAGACGCCTGCCCGCGTCGGCGGGGGCACGCGAAAAACTGGAAAATGCCGGTTATACGGTCACGGTCCGGAAAATTGAAATGCTTGCCTCCGAGGCGTATACCGACGGCCAGATCGTCATGCTGGACGCGGAAAACGGGGAGAAGTCCATCCAGATCTATTTTTTCCGGACAAAGGCGGATACCGATAAGTTTTACCGGTCGAAAAGGGAAGACCTGCAAAAGAACGTGGAAGCTTTCCACAAATTCGATTTTCTGATCTGCCGCGGAAGCGCCGCCGCCATGGAGGATTTTTTGGGAGAATGAGTAAGATCAAAGACGATAAGACGAATGTGATCCGCATTCTTTTGAACGAGGGTGTGCCGATCACGGAGCATAGCTACGACCCGTCCGCTACCGATGGTGAAAGCGTTGCCCGGATCCTCGGGACGGATCCCGCCGCCACCTGTAAGACCCTTGTTACGACCAAAGACGGCAAAAAATGCTTCGTTTTTGTCCTGCCCGTGGATCGGGAACTGGATCTGAAAGCCTGCGCCGCTCTCGCCGGAGAAAAAAGCCTTTCCATGCTTCCGCAGAAGGATCTGTTTGCCTTGACCGGTTATATCCACGGAGGTTGTTCTCCCATCGGTATGAAAAAGAGATTCCCCACGTTTTTTGACAAAACGGTTTCGGATCTGGAAAAGATTACCTTGAGCGCCGGACGCGTCGGCAGGCAGGTGACGGCGCCTGTTCAGGATCTGATGCGGCTATGCGGCGCGTTTGTCGGTGAGTTTTCCCGTCCCAAGCCGTAAATCGAACTATTGACAAATAAAACACATATTTCTATAATATATGTTGTTTTTATTGTGTATGTTTCCGTAGCTCAGCTGGATAGAGCGACCGCCTCCTAAGCGGT
>CAMPCJ010000072.1 GCA_946645685.1 uncultured Clostridia bacterium
AAAAAAACAAAAGCCTCTTTTCGGCTTTTGTTTTTTCGTTTTTTACAGTTGGTTCTGCGTTTCCGTGTAGGGGAGAAGGGCGATCTCCAGATTGCCGTTTCTGGTGCGCAGCTCGTCGATGAAGGCTTTCTCCAGGGCGGGATCCTTCAGCTGCACCTTGAAGGAAAGGCGGAACATACTGCCCATACCGGTGGTCTTGACCCCGGCGTTTTCCGCTTTTTTCAGATAGTGAGCGAAGATCTCGTCGAAGGTGCCGTTATACTCCAGGGATTCGGGAATGGTGATGCGGAGCAGTTGATCCGCCGCCATTCCTTTATGCTCGAACAGAGGAACGAAGCTGAGAAGCAGGAACAAAACCGCCAGCGCCACCAGAATGATCACGCCGTAGCCCACGTAGCCCATACCGAAGGCGATGCCGGAGCCCATTGCCACCAGGATGGCGGCGATCTCGTCGGCGCTGCCCTGGGCGGAACGGAACCGGATGAGTCCGAAGGCGCCGCCGATCGCCACGCCCGCGCCGATGTTGCCGTTGACGAAGGTGATCACCGCCGCCACCACGAAGGGGATGAGCGCGGTCACGATGAAGAAACGCTTGGTGGAGCGGATGCGAAAGCTCATCAGGTACGCGTAAAGGAAGCCGCTTGCCAGAGCGAATGCCGCCATGGTAAAGAACTGGGCGGGGGTCACAAGGGACGAATAAATGGAATCAAACATATTTTTTCTCCTTACTTGTTGTTCAAGCGCCTGTCTTGAGAAGCTGTTGCCGGAACGCCTCTCCGTATTTGGAAAAACTGCCTTTGGTGATCTTTCCGGCGGAGAGGATGCCCGCCAGCCACAGAGGCATGGCTTGCTGCACCTTGATCTCCAGCACCGTCCAGCCCTTGTCCAGGAGGGATTTGCCCTCCATGGATCTGGTCAGGACAAGATCGTCCACCCGGTAGCGGGGATCTTCGTCGATGGTGAGCCGCAGCTCCCCGCCCGGTTCAAAATAGGCGGTGCGATCGTAGATGATCAGACACGCGGGAACGAGAGTCTTGTAATGATCCCGGAAGGTCTTGATCTCACTGTTGATCTGGCCGCCGGCGCAGATGTCCCCGTCCCCGGAGAAGAACTTCTCCACCAGGGGGATGGTGGACTGCACCCGACGTTTATACACGATGCCGTACGCCTTGCGCTTCAATTCCAGAAACACGGGGGACTCCTGTGTTGCCATTCCGTAGGAACGCAGGCGGATCTTTTCCTTGAAGGGGGGCTTTTCCACGCTGGCGCGGATGAGCTGATAGGTGGGGGTGTCGTAGTACAGAGAGGCGATGGACGTTTTGCCGTACTGATCCACCTCCATATGCCCTTTCAGCTTTTCCCGGAGGAATGCGGTCTGCGCGCCGGAGAGGAGATACTTCATCTCCACGCGCTGCATTACGGTGATCGCCATGGTTCTCCTTCCTTCCTACAGGGTGATCCGAAGGGTAAAGGTGCCGTCGGAAACGAACGCTGAGGCTCTGCCGTTGTTTGCCTTGACCACGTCTTTGACCAGCGCCAGACCCAGCCCCGCGCCTTCCGGGGCGTTTTCCAGGGTGGTGAAGCGGTCGAAGACCCGGTCGGCGTCGCCGTCCGGCAGATCCGTATCGTTGGACGCTTCCAGCACCACGAAGCCGTTTTCCCGCTTCAGGGTGAAGGAAGCCCGGCTTTTGGCATACTTGACGGCGTTGGTCACCAGCTCCGCAGTCAGTTTCGTCAGCCCGTCCGGGTCGGCGGCGACGGTAACGGAGGGCTCGATCTTTTCCGTCAGGGCGATCCCGCGCTCGGCAAAGGCTGCCCGCTCTCTTTCCAGCGCGGCGGCGAGAATGTCGGAAACGGCGCTTTGCGCGGGAGCGCTCTCCCCGTCCGGCAGGACGCTCATAGCGTCCAACTTTTCCACCAGCTCGCTTAGCTTGGCGATCTGCCGGCGGGTGGAGCCGGTCTGCTCGTTTGGCCCGTACTGCCGCTCGATCAGCTCCGTGTTCCCGGCGATGACGGTGAGGGGCAGGCGGAATTCTTTATTGGCGCCGCGAATGAAATTCTTTTGCTTTCTGTCCGCTTCCTCGATGGGGGCGTAGAGCTTTCTGCCGATGGCGAGCAGAACGAAGTAGGCGATGATCAGGCAGAGCGCCTCCCCAATGGCGGAGGCAACCAGGATCCGGTAGGAGGAGAGAAGTTCCCGCCCTTGGTCGATGACCGTGACGTAGGTGAGGGAGCCGCTCTTCCACACCCGGTAGCGGTAGGTGCCCCGGGTCCAGCCGGTCTGCTCATTCAAAAGGCTTTTTCCCCATTCCATCGCTTCGTCCTCCGTGACGGCGGACAGACGGAAGGCTACGGTCTCCACCGCCACGCCGTCGGAATAAGCGATGGTGAAATAGCGCAGGGACTCGTCCATTTCCGGAGAGTCGGGACCCATGGGCCCCATTCGGAAGGCGCCGCCGCGCCCCATGCCCTGCCACGCCTGACCGGATTGGTCGGAAAGGGGAGGCTGTTCCGTTTGATCGGGAGTCCCGGAGGAGCCGGAGGGATCGGTCTGATCGGGGAGTTGACCGGGCGCGGCTTGATCCGGCGCGGTCTGTTGTCCCCGCTGTCCGGGGAAGCCCCCCCGACCCTGCTGACCGGGCGTGCCGGGCTGCATTTGCCCGTCGGTCTGACCGGGCGTGCCGGGCTGCATTTGCCCGTCGGTCTGACCGGGCGCGCCGGGCTGCGTTTGTTGATCTGTCTGTCCGGGCGTGCCGGGCTGCATTTGTTGATCGGGCTGTCCGGGTGTGCCGGGCTGCATTTGCTGATCGGGCTGTCCGGGCATGGCGTCGGCTGCGGGAGCCGCTTGCTCCGCCTGACCGGTCTGCCCTGCCATAAGGTTTTGCGTGACCACGTCGGCGTCCTGCGCCGCCATGGTAAAGCTGATGGCGTTGATCACCACCAAAAGGGCGGTCAATAACGCGAAGATCACCAGGATCGCATACAGTCTGAATTTCTTTTCCGCTTTTTTCATAAAAGGTCTTCACCTCGTCTTTCCGGCGCCTATCTCGGCGCCGCACCCTCTGTCAGGGCGCAAACAGTTTGCTCCAGATCCTCCGGGAGAAAGGGGTATGGAAGGACGGCAGCCGCAGACGGCTGATCGGGCGCTTCATCCGTGAGAAGAAGGGTGGGGATCCCGTCCCGCTTTGCCCGCTCGATCAGATCCCGAAAGGAGATCCGGGGGGTATTTTTGTCCAGGATCAAAAGATCGAATGGCCGGGAAGAGAAGAGGGATATCACCCGGGTGCCGTCGAAGGCGGTCACGACCTCTCCCCTTTCCCGCAGAAGTTTTTCATAGCACGCCAGAAGATCTCTGTCCGGCGCGGCAAAGAGAATACGCACCTTTCTCACCCGTCAGGCGGAAACGGCAACGCTGCTGTAGCAGGACGTTCTGCCGTAGGAGGAGGCGTTGGTAAAGGTATAGGTCACGCCGTCCACGGTGACGGTATGGGTGCCGGCGCTGTGGAGAGAAAGGTTGTAGGACTGCACGGAGCCGCCCGCGCTCACTCTGCCGTAGCCCAGCACGATGAGGGTGCCGCCGGTGATCGCCACCTGGCGATCCGCGTCGATGGCAGCCGCCATTTCACTGGAGGGTCCGCGGGTGATGACAACGCCGCCGGTCTGGGCGTAGGTGCCGTTGCTGTCGATGCCGTCCGTGTCGCCGCTGGGGGAAACGGTCACGTCCAGAAAGCCGCCGGTAACGTTGACGGCGGGCGTGGCGTTGCCCTTGGTGGCGTTCACGCCGTCGTCGTTGGCGGCGACCACGGTGCTGCCGCCGGAAACGTTGATCACGTTGGCTTCCAGCCCTTCATAGGCGCTGTCGATGGCGATGGTGCCGCCGGTGACGTTTAAGACGTTATCCGCGTGGATGCCGTCCGCGCCGGAGACGCTTTGCTGACCGCCCCAGCCGCCTCTGCCCATTTTGCCGCCCGCGGTCTTATTGGCGGGAGAATAGACGCTCATGGAAACGCTGCCGCCGGAAACGTTGATGGTGCCCTGACCCACGGTGCCGTCGGAAAAGGCGGTGCCGTAGTCCGCGTGGAGACCGTCGTCATAGCTTTGAATGGTAATGGAGCCCGCTTTTACGTTCAGTTCATTTTGCACCTTGACCCCTTTATAAGAGGTCGTGGAAGCGTTTGAGGCGGTGTAGCTGCTGTAGGAGCCGGTGCAGATGGTAACCGTGGGAGTGGTGCCTTCTTCGCCGGTGGTCATTTCAAAATTGTGCGCGGACTGGATGCCGTCCCCCGCGGCGTAGACGGTGACGGTGCCGCCGGTGAAGGTGATGTCGCCCCGGGTGACGCCGTTTTTATTCAGATCCGTGTTTTTGGTTTTGATGCCGTCGCCGTTGGAGGAAACGGCGATGACGTCGCCGCTTGTTACGGTAACGGAGTCATTGCCCTTGATGGCGTTGCCCCCGGCGGTGGCTTTCAGGGACAGATTCTGGATGGTGAGGTCTTTGGTGGTGTGGACGCCGTTGTTGTAGCCGGCTTCCACCACCAGCGTGCCGCTGCCCTTGAGTTTCAGGTCGCAGTCCGCCCAGACGGCGCCGTCGCCCTGGGCTGCCTCTTCGCTCGTTTTGGCGGAGCGGGTATCGCTGACGACGTTTTCCGTGCCTTTTTTGGCGCTGATCTCCACCTTACCGGCGGAAAGGATCTTGACGGGGGAGTCGCTTCCGTATTTCACGGTGGCGCCGGAGAGCTCCAGGATGACTTCATCCTCGTCCCCCGCTTCCACCAGGATCTGCCCTTCCAGAAGTCCGGAAAGCGCATAGGTCCCGGCGGAAGTGATGGTGTAGACGCCGCCCGCGTTGGTGAAAGCGCCGTCTTCGGAGGTCATGGTAAAGGTGCCGGTGGCTTCCTGCGCCGTGATGTCCCGGGTGACGACGTCGCTCACGTCCGAGACGGCGCCTCCCGCGGTGGACGCGGTGGAGGAAGGGGTGGTCGAGCCCGCGCCGCAGGCGGCGAGGGTGACGATCATCAGAATGGATAAAAGAACGGATAATAGCTTTTTCATGGTCTTGTCTCCTTTTCTACAGAAGAAATCCTCCTCTGTTTGGATGAGACCATTTTACAGAGGAGGATTGAAAAAAGATTGAAGAATTTTAAGAATTCATTTTTTATTTGGTGCCGGTCAGCGCCACCCCGTTCACGTAGAGGGTATAGCCGTTGCTGATCACGCAGGAAGCGTCCCCGGTGAAGGAAGTGACGTAGCTGTCTCCCGTCAGAGTCCAGGTGCTGCCGCCGGAAAGGGTGACGTTGACTTCACCCGCCTCCGTGGAAACGGTGGCGCCGGAAGCGTTGGTGATATTCCCGGAGATATAACCCGCAAAATCGGACGCGTCGGACAGGGTCAGGGTAAGAGATGCGTTACTGCCCACCAGAATGCCGCCCGCCAGGGACTGACCGGAGGCGAGGAGGGTAGCGACGTTGCTGCCGCCGCTCCATCCATCGTCACAGACGGAAAGCAGGATCGCCTCGCCGTCTTCGTTGATGATGGTCACGCCGGAAAGGGTGATGACCGCGCTGGTGTTGGTGACGTGGAACACGTGACCGTTTTTGCTGGTGAGGGTGCCGCCGGTCATGGTGAAGGAAGACGTGCCGCTTGCCGCGTCCCCGGACATGGACTGATAGATCATAATGGTATCCAGGAAGGTGGCGTTGCCGTTGCACTTGGTGTTATTGGCGGTCAGGTCGCAATCGGTGAGGGTAATGGAATTCAGCCCTTCGATGCACACGCCCTCGGACAGATTGGAAACAAGGGTGGCGCCGGTGACGGAAACGTCCGCCGTGGAGTAGATGGCGGGGGAGCCCAATCCGTTGGAGGTGAAGGTGCCGCCCTCCACCATGACGGTGCCGCCGCCCCGGTCGGTGCGGATGGGAGCGGAAGAAGCGCCGGAGGTGGTGACGGTGAGGTCGTAGGCTTTGGTGACGCCGCCGCCGGTGGTCATGATGCCGCCGGAGCCGGAGCCGGTGGTGGTGATGACGGTGCCGGTGATCTCGACGGTGGTGCCGTCGCCGTCCGCGCCGTTCTGCCCGCCGTTGCCGCCGTAGCAAAAGACGCCGTTGGCGCCGGTGGCGGAGCTGGTGACGGTGCCGCCGGTGATGG
This sequence comes from uncultured Clostridia bacterium, assembly GCA_946645685.1. Taxonomy (GTDB): domain Bacteria; phylum Bacillota; class Clostridia; order Oscillospirales; family SIG627; genus RGIG5579. The sequence continues at coordinate 6,145 of CAMPCJ010000072.1, forward strand.
TGGCAGTGGCGCCGCCCTTGACCAGAAGCGCCGCGTTTTGCCCGTAGAAGTTGCAGTTGTCGCCGCCGTCGGAATCCCCGCTCTTGGTGACGGTGGGGGAAGTGATGGTGACGGCGTCGGCGGTGCTGATCAGAAGCGCGCTTTCATCCGCGGCGGAAGAGGCGTAGGTCTGCCCTTCCTGCGTTGCCGCCTCCGTGATCTCCGTGGCGCCGGCATAGATCACGTCGGAGGAAGAAGCGCCGGGGGCGCCGCCGGGAGCGGAGCCGCCGGGCATATCGGGCGGGGTGCCGTTCGGGGCGCCGGTGGTTTCGGCAGTGGTGGAAGCGGAGCTTCCGCACGCCGCAAGGCTTGCGATCAAGGCAAGGGATAGCAGAATGGCAAGTATTCTTTTCATGTTTTTCTCTCCTTGTTCAACTCGGCAAAAAGGATCCTCATCCGTTTGCCGTGACAGGAGCATACCGGATGAGGATTGAAAATAGATTGAAAACAGTTTAAGGATCGCTTTTTTTGGCAGGCAGCGACACGGTAAAGGTGACGAAGCCCTCTTTGACGGAGACGCGGATGGCGCCGCCGTGGGCTTTCGTGATCGCCTGAGCGATGGAGAGCCCCAGACCGTAGTGAGAGCCGTCCTCTCCCCGGGCTTCATCCGCCCGGTAAAACCTCTCAAACAGGCGCTGAGCCTTTTCCGGGGGGACGTCGGAGAGATTGGTGACGGTGAGAAGCGCGTTGTGCCGTTCCCGGGAAAGGGAGAGGGAGATGACCCGTCCCGTTCCGTGGGACAGGGCGTTGTCCAGCAAAATGGAGACCAGCTGCCGGAGTTGATTGGCGTCTCCGTCCACCCGGATACCCTCCTGCACCGCCGCCTTGATCTCCACACCTTTTTCAAAGGCGAGGGTCTCGAAGGGAAGCACTTCACCGTCCACCAGCTTGGAAAGATCCAGGGGAGCGGCGGGCAGCGTGCCGCTCTCGGCTCTGGACAGGGCGAGCAGCTGTTTCACCAGATCGCTCATCCGCTCGTTTTCATAATCGATATTCGCCAGCCACTCATTTTCCCCGATCTGCCGCTTCAACAGTTCGCTGTTGGCGCTGATAACGGCGATGGGCGTTTTCAGCTCATGCCCCGCGTCGGAAACGAAGCGCTTTTGCCGGGCGTCGTTTTCCTCCAGCGGCCGCACGATCCGGCGGGCGAGGAAGACGGAGATCACCACCAGCACCGCCAGGGCGGCAGAGCCGATGAGGAGCATTTGCCAGAGCAGGGTCTGCTGATTGTTCTCGCTGATGGTCCCGTCGATCATCGCCACCAGGGTGTAATCCCCCTTCTCCTCCACCAGGAAGGTGAGGGCGCCGGAGACGCCGCTTTTCTTGCCGCTTTCCAGAATGGCGGACGCTTTTTTCACAAGCTCCTCGTCGCCGATCAAAGCCTCGTTGCCGTTATCCGCCTTCACAACATTCCCCGCCTGATCAAAGGAGACGGCGTAAAAGGTGGACAACTGAAAGCGGGATTCCTCCATTTCCCGGCGCCCGTCCCACCCGTCCCGCTCGTCGGGATGCCCGCGCCGATCATCGGGATTGCCCGCCTTTTCCCCTCCCTCTTCGGGCAGGGCGGGGGGACCGTCCGGCGTGTAGCGGCGGACAAAGGTCGCCAGCGTCTCCTCATTTTCCCGCCGGATGGAAAGACGATTGGATACGTAGATGGTGGCAAGAGTCACCGTCATCAGCGTCACCAGGGACAGCACCACGGTGAGGACGATCTTTCTTCTCGTTTTATTGAACATCCCGGCACCTCAATTCATACCCGATGCCCCGCAGGGCTTTGATCTCACACCTGGATTCCACAAACGCCAGCTTTTTCCGGGCAAAGGACATATACACTTCCACGTTGTTATATTCGGAGTCGCTTTCGTACCCCCACACCTTCAGCGCGATCTGCTCCCGTGTGAGGACCTGCCCCTGGTTGGCGATGAGGTATTCCAGGATCCGCATCTCCTTTTCCCCCAGGCGGACGCTTTGTCCGTTGGCGCATTTCAAAACGGCGCCTTTCACGTCCAGGGTCAGATCCTCAAAGGAGAGGGAACCGTCGCTGGTGGGAAGATTGCGCCGGCTCAGCGCCCGCAGGCGCGCCAGAAGCTCCCCGGTCATAAAGGGCTTGGTGAGATAATCGTCCGCGCCGCTGTCAAGCCCCTCCACCTTATCGTCCAACTCACTTTTGGCGGTGAGCATCAAAATGGGGGTGCGTACCCCCGCCTTACGCGTGTTTTTCGCCACCTCGAAGCCGTTCATACCGGGCATCATCACGTCCAGGACGATGAGGTCGTAAACGCCGCTTTCACATTCGTACAACGCGTCCTCGCCGTTTTCCACGGCGGTCACGTCGTACCCTTCCTGGCGCAGGATCTCACACAGCGCCCGGTTCATTCGTTTTTCATCTTCCGCCAGCAATACTTTCATGGGGCGAATCCTCCGATCCTGAGTCTGATTTTATTCTACCGGCATTTCTTGAAGATAGATTGAAAAAGGAGCCGGAGCAAAGCTTTTTACGGATCCAGGGCGCCTAAAAGGTCGCTGAGGCGATCCAGGCACAAAACCGCGCCGGCCCCGATCAGCTCTTCCCGGCTGTGGCGCCCGGTGGCGATCCCCACGGGCGTGACCCCGGCGCGCTTTGCCGCCTCCATATCGCACACGTCGTCCCCGGCGTACCAGGTGGTTTTTTTCGACAGTCTCAGCTTCCGGACGCACAATTCGATCAGATAGGGGCTGGGCTTGACCTTCTGCGGATCGAAGGGGAGCGATCTGCCCAAAACCGCGTCGAAAAGTTCCGCAACGCCCTCCCGCTCCAGGGCTTCCCGGATGGCGTCGCCGGAATTGGTGGAGACGATGGAAAGAGAAACGCCGCGATGTTTCAGCGCTTTCAGCGTGTCGACGACCCCGTCCATAAAGGGCGCCTTTTCCATCACTTCCTTTTCAAAGCGCGCCACGATCTTTTCCCCCTCGGCGTTGACGGAAGAGGCGCCCGCCTCTCCGAAACGAGACAGCGCCCGCCGGTGAAGCTCGTACCAGGCGAAGTACCCGTCGATCCGTTCCAGATCCTCCTCCACCGGAAAGGCGGCGCGGTAATGCCGGCAGATCCGGGCGGCAAGCTCCGTCAAAAGCGACTGATCCCGGTACAGGTAGGCAAGGGTCTTGTCAAAATCCAGAATGACGGCGGCGGGTTTTTCGTTCATGGAAGCACCTCGATTCGTTTCTGTCCTTTATACTACCACAAGGCGGCGCGGGACGCAAGCGCTTTTCCGGAACGGTGCGAAGCCGTTCCCGCTCTTTTTTTCAAAAACCGCTTGCTTTCCCGGTAAAAGTATGCTACAATACTTTCCACGCCGGTGTGATGGAATTGGCAGACGTGCAAGACTCAAAATCTTGTGTCCGCGAGGACGTGCGGGTTCGACCCCCGCCACCGGCACCA
>CAMPCJ010000073.1 GCA_946645685.1 uncultured Clostridia bacterium
GGCGGGCGATTTTCACGAAACCCCTTGCGAAATCTAATATTTAGTATTATAATAAATTGATTATCTATAAAAAAGGGTGAACTATGCCCTTGCGGCGGGAAGAGGAGAGACGGATGGCGAAGAGGATCGGGATCATCGGCGGCGGCGCCGCCGGGCTGATGGCTGCCGTGTTCGCCGCCCGGGCGGGGGGACAGGTCACCGTTCTGGAAAAGATGGAGCGCTGCGGCAAAAAACTCCGCATCACCGGCAAGGGTCGCTGTAATCTCACCAACACCGCCACGGTGGAGGAGATGCAGGAAAAGATCTGCCGGGGCAGCCGCTTTCTCCGCACCGCCCTCTACGCCTTTCCCCCGGATCAGACCGTTCGCTTTTTTGAAGCGGCGGGCGTCCCCTTGAAGACGGAGCGCGGCGGGCGCGTGTTCCCGGTGAGCGACCGGGCGGGGGACGTTGCCGACGCCCTGGAAAAAGCCGCCCGGGAAGCGGGCGCGGGCATCCTTTACGGAAAGGCTCTCTCCCTTGCCCGTGCGGACGGGGGCTTTACCGTCGCGGCGGGGGGCGAGACACGCTCCTTTGACCGGGTCATCCTCGCCACCGGCGGGGTCTCCTACCCCGGCACCGGCAGCGACGGAGACGGCTACCGCTTCGCCGGGGCGCTGGGTCACACCCTCGTCCCGCCGCAAGCCGCCCTGGTGCCGCTGACTGTCGCGGGAGACTTCTGTCCCGCCTGTATGGGGCTTTCTCTGAAAAACGCCGCCGTCATGGTCAAGGACGGCGGCAAGACCGTGTACCGGGACTTCGGGGAGCTTTTGTTCACCCACTTCGGCTTGTCCGGCCCGGTGATCCTTTCCGCCTCCTCCCGCCTGGATTGGGCGGCGGGTAAGACCTACTCCCTCTTCATCGACTTAAAGCCGGCGCTGGAGCGGGACGCGCTGGACAGGCGGATCCTGCGGGACTTTGACGGGGCGAAAAACCGGGATCTGATCAACGTGCTGCCCGCGCTCCTGCCCCACAAGATCATCCCGCCGCTTTTGGAGACGGCGGGGCTGGACGGCCGCAAAAAGGTCAACGAGATCACGAAGCTCGAGCGGGCGCGCCTGGCGGACGTCATCAAAGCCCTGCCCCTCACCGTCACCGGAACGCGCCCGGCGAAAGAGGGCATCGTCACCCGGGGCGGCGTGGCGACCGGGGAGATCGATCCCCGCACCATGGAAAGCCGCCTGGCGAGCGGGCTGTACTTTGCCGGGGAAGTGATGGACGTGGACGCGCTGACGGGGGGCTTCAACCTCCAGATCGCCTTCGCCACCGGCGCCCTGGCGGGGAAAAGCGCCGCAAAAGACTGACAAACCGTGTGCCCGGCACACGTGGAAAAGGATAAGATCATGGAGCAAAACACACCCACGGTGATCCGGCTGCGCTTTCGCAAGACCGGACCCATCCGCTTCATTTCCCACCTGGATCTGACGCGGGCGTTTCACCGGGCGCTTGCCCGGGCGGAGATCCCCATCCGCTTCTCCGAGGGCTTTTCCCCCCACCCCCGCTTCACCTTCGCCCTGCCTCTGTCCGTGGGGATGGAGAGCCTGTGCGAGGTGGCGGACTTCCACCTGCGGGACGGGGCGTTCATGAAGCCCGGGGAGATATGGGAACGCCTTGCCCGGCAGCTTCCGGCGGGCATTGAGATCACCGACTGCGCCCTGGCGGCGGGCAAGCTGGGCGAGATCGCCTTCGCCCGGTACGAGGTGCGCCTTCCCGCCGTGACATGCGCCCTTGCCGGGGCGGTGGAGCACTCTCTCGCCGGAGCGCTTTTCATCGAAAAGAAAAACAAAAAGGGGAAAACGGTCACCAAGGAGATCTCCGGCGGCATTCACGCCGCCGCCCTTGCCCCCCTGCCCGAAGGCGGCACCCTTCTTTCCCTGACCCTTGCCGCCGGCGGCGAGACCGTCCTGGCGCCGGACAGTGTGCTGCAAGCGCTGGCGGACGCCCTTCCCGGCTTTGACAAAACGGGGCGCCGCATCACCCGCCTCGCCCTGCTGCGGGCGGACGGAAGCGAATTCTGACATACACCCTCGATCACCGAAAACGAAAGGATAACGGATATGGCAAACGAGAACGAAAAGAAGCAAAGCGGCGGCGTAGACGCCATTACCCCCATGGACGAGGACTTCGCCAAGTGGTACACGGACATCTGTAAGAAAGCGGAGCTGGTGGAATACACCAGCGTGAAGGGCTGTATGGTCATCCGTCCCTACGGCTACGCCATCTGGGAAAACATCCAATCCCTGCTGGACGGGACCTTCAAAGCGCTCCGTCACGAAAACGTGTATATGCCCCTGTTTATCCCCGAAAGCCTTTTGCAGAAGGAGAAGGATCACGTAGAGGGCTTTGCCCCCGAGGTGGCGTGGGTCACCCACGGCGGCTCCGAGGAGCTGGAGGAGCGGCTCTGCGTCCGTCCCACCTCCGAGACGCTGTTCTGCGAGCATTTTGCCAACGTCGTCCACTCCTACCGGGATCTGCCCAAGCTCTATAACCAGTGGGTGAGCGTGGTGCGGTGGGAAAAGACCACCCGCCCCTTCCTGCGGAGCCGGGAATTTTTGTGGCAGGAGGGTCACACCCTTCACGAAACGGCGCAGGAGGCCGTGGCGGAGACGGAGCGGATGCTGAAGGTCTACGCCGACTTCTGCGAGGGCGACCTTGCCATCCCCGTGGTGAAAGGCAAAAAGACCGAAAGCGACAAATTCGCCGGCGCGGAAGCCACCTACGCCATCGAAGCGCTGATGCACGACGGCAAGGCGCTCCAGGCGGGCACCTCCCACTACTTCGGGGACGGCTTTGCCCGCGCCTTTGACATTCAGTTCACCACCCGGGAAAACAAGAAGGCGTACCCCTTCCAGACCTCCTGGGGCGTGACCACCCGTCTCATCGGCGCCATCATCATGACCCACGGGGACGACCGGGGTCTGGTGCTGCCGCCCCGGGTAGCCCCGGTTCAGGCGGTGATCATTCCCGTCGCCCAGCACAAGAGCGGCGTTCTGGAAGCCGCCGCCGCCCTGCGGGATCGCCTCGCCGGCGCCTTCCGGGTGAAGCTGGACGACTCCGAGAATTCCCCCGGATGGAAGTATGCGGAATATGAAATGAAGGGCGTGCCGGTGCGGATCGAGCTCGGGCCCCGGGACATCGAAGCGGGGCAGTGTGTGTTCGTCACCCGCTTTGACGGACAGAAGAAGACCGTGGCGCTCGCCGATCTGGAGACCGAGCTTGAAAAGACCCTTTCCCAAGTGACGAAGGGCATGTATGAAAAGGCGCTTGCCAACCAGAAGCGCCGCACCTATACCTGCAAGACCGTGCAGGAGATCAAGGACGCCTTGGCAGAGAAGGGTCCCGGCTTCATCCGCGCCGCCTGGTGCGGTTCCGAAGCGTGCGAAAAGCAGGTGAAGGAAGAGACCGGCGCCGGCAGCCGCTGCATCCCCCTGGAGCAGGGCGAACAGGAGCCGGTGTGCGTGTGCTGCGGCAAGAAGGCGTCCTCCATGGTGCTTTGGGGCGTCGCGTATTGATCGCGCCATTTTCACGTTTTTTCGAGGCAAACTATGAGACGGTATTTATTTTCCGAGACCCGGCGCTTTGAAGCGCAACCCTTTGACGCGGTGGTGGTAGGCAGCGGCATTGCCGGTCTGTACGCCGCCCTGCATCTGGATCCCGCCATGAAGGTGGCGGTGGTCACCAAAACCGGGCTGGACGGATCCAGCTCCTGGCAGGCGCAGGGCGGCATCGCCGCCGTCCTGACGGACGAAGACCGCTTTCAGCTCCACATGGAAGACACGCTCCGGGCAGGGGCGGGGCTTTGTGACGAGGAAGCGGTAAAGGTGCTGGTGGAGGAAGGACCCCGGGACATCCGGCAGCTGGAGGAATGGGAAGTTCCCTTTGATTACGACGAGTCCGGGCGGCTCATCCTGGGCAGAGAGGGCGGGCACCGCCTGCGGCGCATCGCTCACTGCGACGGGGACGCCACCGGGCGGGAGACCACCCGGCGGCTGGGGCAGCTTCTGTCCGCGGCGGGCTTTGTCACCCCCTTCTTCCGGCATTATCTGGCGGACGTGGTCACCGATGAAAAAGGCGTTTGCGGCGTGCTGTTGTACGACGAGGAAAAGCGGACGTGGCGCGCCCTTGCCACCCGCCACGTGATCCTCGCCACCGGGGGCGTGGGGCAGGTATACGCCCACACCACCAATCCCCGGGGCGCCGTGGGCGACGGGATGGCGTGCGCCTTCCGCGCCGGCGGGAGGGCGAAGAATATGGAAATGGTGCAGTTCCACCCCACCACCCTGATGGCGGGGGAGGTGGACGACCGGCTCTTCCTCATTTCCGAGGCGGTGCGGGGAGAAGGCGCCGTTTTGCGGAACGGACGGGGCGAGGCGTTTATGCAGGGCAAGCATCCCATGGCGGATCTGGCGCCCCGGGACATCGTCACCCGCTGTATCTTAAAAGAACTGCGCCGCACCGGGGAAGACCGGGCGTATCTGGACTGCAGTCACATGACCCGGGACTTCTTCTATCACCGCTTCCCCAACATTTCCGCCCGCTGTGAAAAAGAGGGCATCGAACTGACACGGGACTTCATTCCCATCCATCCCGCCCAGCACTACTTTATGGGCGGCGTGGAGACCTCCCTCACCGGCGAGACCGCCGTGCCCGGACTGTACTGCTGCGGCGAAGTGAGCTGCACCGGCGTACACGGCGCCAACCGCCTGGCTTCCAACTCCATGCTGGAATGTCTGGTCTTCGGCAGACGGTGCGCCGAAACGGTGAAGGGCGCCGGTGCCTCTTCCGTTCCGGAAACGCTGGCGGTGGCGGGGGACGGGCGGCTTCTGTCCCTGTCGCCGGAAGAGCGGCGGCAGGACCGGAAGGAGCTGCGGAAGACCCTGTCCCACGCCTTCGGGCCCGTGCGCCACACCGGGGAGATGCAGTACGGGCTTGCCAAGCTCTCCTCCCTGGCGGATAAATACGACCACGTCGCCTGCGCCGACCCCGCCACCATGGAGCTTTGCAACATGACCACCGTGGCGCTGGGCATCGCCAAGGCGGCTTGCGCCCGGAAGGACAGCGTGGGCGCCCATTACGTGGAAGACTGAAATCACCGTATAGACGAAAGGGTTTCTTATGAACGATCTTATGCTTACTTCTCTCATTGACCGCGCGCTTTCGGAGGACGCCCCCGGCGGGGACGTGACCACCCTTTCCACCGTGCCGGAAGGCACCGTGGTCACCGGGCGCTTTCTCGCCAAGGAGGACGGCGTTCTGTGCGGGATGGACGCGGCGGCGGCGGTTTTCGCCCGCCTGTCCGACGCGGTCTCCTTTGACCGGAAGAAAAACGATGGGGACGCCTTCGTGAAAGGGGACGTGCTCGCCGTGGTAGAGGGCGACGCCCGGGCGATCCTCACCGGAGAGCGGGTGGCGCTGAATTTGATGCAGCACCTGTCCGGGGTCGCTTCCCAAACGGCGGCGGCGGTGCGGCGGATCGCCGGCACCGGGGCGAAGATCGTGGACACCCGGAAGACCACCCCCGGTCTGCGCTTTCTGGAAAAATACGCCGTCCGCTGCGGCGGCGGCACCAACCACCGCTTCGGCTTGTCCGACGGCGTTCTCATCAAGGACAACCACATCGCCGCGGCAGGGGGCATCCGTCCCGCCGTGGAGCGGGCGCGGGCAGCCGTGCCCCACACCTTGAAGATCGAGGTGGAGGTGGAGCGCTTTGACCAGCTGGCGGAAGCGCTGGACGCCGGCGCGGACATCATCATGCTGGACAACATGACCGTTCCGGATATGAAAAAGGCGGTGGAGATCGTGGCGGGGCGCGCCCTCACGGAAGCCAGCGGCAACATGGGGGAAAAGGATCTGCGGGAGGTGGCGCTCACCGGGGTGGATCTCATTTCCATCGGCGCCCTGACCCATTCCGTCCGGGCGGCGGACATTTCCCTGAAATTTCAATGATCTATTTTGATAACGCCGCGTCCGCGCCCCTGGCGGCGGAAGCCCGGCAGGCGCTGACGGAGGAGATGGAGCGCTTCGCCAACCCCTCCTCCCTGCACCGTCTGGGCTTCGAGGCGGAAAAGCGGCTGACGCAGGCGCGGGAGCGGGTCGCCGCCACCCTCGCCGCACAGCCGGAGGAGATCTTTTTCACCTCCGGCGGCACGGAGGCGGATAATCTGGCGGTGCTGTCCGGCTGTCGCCGGGGCGCCCATGTGGTGGCGGGGAACAGCGAGCATCCCGCCGTGGCGGAGTGTCTGAAAGCCCTGGAAAACCAAGGCTGTTTCGTGACCTATCTCTCCACGAAAAACGGCGCCCTGGATCTCGGTGAGGTCGCCGCCGCCGTGACGGAGCGCACCGCCCTCGCCCTCACCATGCACACCAACAACGAAACCGGCGCCCGGTACGACGTTGCCGGCTTCGCCCGGACGGTGAAGGGCAAAAATCCCCGGTGCCTGGTGTTTTGCGACGCCGTGCAGGGCTATTTGAAATCCCCCCTGACCCCCGCTTCCCTGGGGGTGGATCTCCTCAGCCTGTCGTCCCACAAGATCGGCGGGCCCAAGGGCGCGGGCGCGCTGTACGTGCGCCGGGGCGTCCACCTGTCCCCCCGGGCGCTGGGAGGCGGGCAGGAAAAGGGCGTGCGCAGCGGCACGGAAAACCTGCCCGGCATCGTCGCCTTCGGCGCGGCGGCGCAGGCAAGGTTTGCTTCTCTTCAGGCGTCCGTCGCCGCCATGACGGCGGTGCGGCGCGCCGTGATGGAGGGTCTGGCGGGCGTTTCCGCCGTCACCTTCAATCTGCCGCGCGACCCCGCCTGCCACATCCTCAGTATGCAGGTAAAGGGCTGGCGCAGCGAGGTGCTGCTGCACACCCTGAGCGAACGGGACATCTTCGTTTCCTCCGGCTCCGCCTGCTCCTCTCACAAGGGCAGGGGACCCGTGCTTGCCAACTTCGGGCTGTCGGCGGCGGAAGCCGATCGCACCATCCGGCTGAGCTTTTCCCCGGAAAACACCCCGGCGGAAGCCGCCGCCTTCTGCGCCGCCTTAAAGGAGATCCTCGCGGGCGCTTAAATCCAAGCTTTTTCAGGAGCAGTTATGAAACGAGCCATTTTATTGAAATACGGCGAGATCATCTTAAAAGGGGACAACCGCTATCATTTTGAGGACGTTTTGCGTCAGCAGATCAAAAAGCGGCTCGCCCCCCTGGGGGATTTCACCGTGACGTGCGCCCAATCCACCATTTTCGTCACCTGTGAAGACGACGCTCTGCTGGACGCGGCGTACCCCCGGCTGAAACGGGTCTTCGGCGTGATCTCCCTCACCACCGCCTGGGCGGCGGAAAAGGAGATGAGCGCCATTCTCGCCTGCGCCGAGGAGCATATCTGCCCCCTTTTGATCGGGAAAAAGAGCTTCAAGGCGGACGCCAAGCGAAGCGATAAGAGCTTTCCCTTAAAAAGCCCGGAGATCGCCCGGGAAGTGGGCGGCAGGGTGCTTTCCGTTCTGAAGAGCGCCGCCCCCCGGGTGGACGTTCACGAGCCGGAGGTCACCGTGCGGGTGGAGGTGCGGGACGACGCCGCCTACCTCCACGCCGGGCAGGAAAAGGGCGCGGGCGGCTTGCCCTACGGCACCTCCGGACGGGCGCTTTTGCTGTTGTCCGGGGGCATCGACTCCCCGGTGGCGGGATACCGCATGGCGCGGCGGGGCGCCCGGATCGACGGACTGCACTTCGAGTCCTTCCCCTATACCTCCGAGCGGGCGAAGGAAAAGGTGATCACCCTGGCGAAAAAGCTGTGCCGGTATACCGACGAAATGAATCTGGGCTTTGTCCGCCTGACCGATCTGCAAATGGCGCTGAAGAGCGCCTGCCGGGAAGAGTATTTCACCCTTTTGCTGCGGCGGAGCATGATCCGCCTGGCAAACCGGGTGGCGCGGCACCAGGGGTGCAAAGCTTTGGTGACCGGAGAGAGCCTGGGGCAGGTGGCGAGCCAGACCATGGACGCCCTCGCCTGCACCGACCGGGTGGCGGCTCTGCCCGTGTTCCGTCCCCTCATCGGGATGGATAAGGAGGAGATCATCCGCACCTCCCGGGACATCGACTGTTTCGAGACCAGCATCCTGCCCTACGAGGACTGCTGTACGATATTCACCCCCCGGCACCCCCGGCTCGCCCCGGCGGAGGAAGACGTTCTGGCGGAGGAAGCCAAATTAGACCTGCCCGCCCTGGAGGACGCCGCCTTCGCCGCCATGACCTGGATGAAGGTCACGGAGGCGTAACGCCGTCCCTTCGGAAGAAAAGAAGAAAAGAGATCGTTTTTATGAATCAAATGACCACGGAAACCAACGGCTACCAGCCCATCTGGAAGGCGCTTTTGAAGAGCCTGGGCTTCATCCTGCTCTTCGAGGCGTCCCAATTCCTTCTGTCCTTTGCGGTTCAGCTGGCGATGGCGTTTCGCATCGGCGGCGCGGGTCTTTCCGCCGAGGAGGCGCTGAAAGCCCTGGAGGACGCCTACTACCCCCACGTGTACGAGGTGATGTTCGGGGC
>CAMPCJ010000074.1 GCA_946645685.1 uncultured Clostridia bacterium
CTTTCCTGGACGAACGTGCTTTACACCGTCCTGGGCGCCCCCTTCGTGGAGGAGGTGCTGTTCCGGGGGCTGGTGCTGCGGCAAATGCGCCGCGCCTGCGGAGATTGGGTCGCCATCGTGTTCGCCGCCGCGGGCTTCGCCTTTGTCCACGGCAACCTCTTTCAGGGCGTTTTCACCCTGCTTCTGGGCGTTCTGCTGGGGTACCTCGCCGTCAAGACGGACTCCGTTTGGCCCGCCTTTTTCCTCCACGCCGCCTTCAACGGCTCCAATTACCTGGTGGCGCTGTGGCAATACGCGGGGCTGGAGGAGGACTCTCCCCTCGCCACCTGGCTTTTCTGGGGCGTGATGGTGTTCTTCGTGGCGGCGGGCGCCGTGGGCGGCGCTCTTCTCGTCAAGCTCTCCCGGAGCGCGCCGCCTTTGACAAAAGGCTTTCTGAAGAAGCGCCCCGCGTCCGCGATCCCCTCTTTCAACGAAACTTTTTCACAAACGGAAGGACAAACCATGGCTGCGCCGGAATTTCTCATCGTGGGGCTCGGCAACCCCGGTCAAAAATATGAAGCCACCCGCCACAACGCGGGCTTTATCGCCCTGGACTACTTCGCCCTGCGCTCGTCGGTGAAGATCGACACCCTGCGCTTCCGGGGCGTCACCGGCGAGGTGACGCTGGGCGGGCGCAAGGCGCTGCTGCTCAAGCCCCAGACCTTTATGAACCTCTCCGGGGAAAGCGTCCGGGAAGCGGCGGCGTATTACCGTATCCCCCCGGAAAAGATCCTGGTGCTGGTGGACGACGTGAATTTCGACCCCGGCGTGATCCGCGTCCGGCGGGACGGCAGCGCCGGTGGGCACAACGGCTTGAAGAGCATCATCGCCTGCCTGGGAAGCGAGTCCTTCCCCCGGGTGCGCATCGGCGTGGGCAAGCTGCCCCCCGAGCGGGATCTGGTGAGCTGGGTGCTGGGCGCCCTGCCCGACGGCGATATGGATAAGCTCGTGGGCGTTCTGGAAGAAGTGGATCAAACCGTAAAATACTTTATGGCGGACAACCTGGACGGCGCCATGAACGCCTTTAATTCGTCCGCCGCCCCGAAAGAATAACAGGAGAAGTTATGGCAACGAAAAAAAGAAGCGCGAAACGCTCCCCCAAGGACTTGAAAAAAAGCCGGGCGGCGGTGGAGGAAAAGCCGATCCACCTTTTTATGCCCTATATCCTGGGGATCGTCGCGCTGTTCCTCACCCTGTGCTTTGTCCTGGGAGAAGAGAAGCTGGGCTTTCTGGGAAAGACCGGCTCCCTTCTGTGCGCGCTTCTGGGCGGCGGCGCCTTCACGGTGCCGGTGCTGCTGCTGATCTACGCCTTCTTTTACCGGAAGGCCGTCCGCACGGGGCGCAGCGGCTTCCAGCTCGCCTTCTTTCTGCTGGAAATGGCGCTGATGGGCGTTTTCGCCTCACTCTTCACCGGCTCGGAGCCGACCTTTTCCCTGACGGACAATTTTGAAGCGGGGAAGGCGCTCACCGGCGGCGGCGTGGTCGGGGGCTTTGTCTTTTCCCTCTTTCAGCGTCTGATGGGCGCCTTCACCCCCGTGGCGGCGATCCTGCTGTTTTTGATCTTCACCCCCTTCCTCTTCGGCACCTCCCCCGTGGAGCTGGTGAAAAACTTCTTCATCCCCATGCGCGCCAAAGCCCGGGAGGATCGGGCGGAGCGCCGGGAGCTGCTGGAAAAAGACCGGGAGGAGCGGGAAGCGCGGCGGCTGGCGCTGGCGGAAGAACGCGCCGCCCGGGAAAACGAACGCTTCCGCGCGGAAAAGGAAGCCGCCCGCGCCCGGAAGAAAACGGACGTGCAGATGGAGTCCGGGGAAGACGTCACCGGCAATCCCGGCGAGGACTTCCTGCCGGATGACCAGGTGCAGATCCGTCTGCCCCGGGAGGAAGAGGTCATCGCCGAGGCGCAGGAATTCACCCCCATCGAGGACGTGCCCGACGTGCCCGTCCCCGACGTGAAAGCCGAGATCCAGGCGCTGTTCAACGAAGAGGAGAGCCCGGAGGAGCCGGCGGAAGAGATCCCCGGGGACGAAGAGGCGGAGGATCTGCCCTGGGACGACGATCCCGGGGAGGACGGGGCGGAAGAGAGCCTGCCCGTAAAGAAAAAGAAAGTGACCCCGCCGGAGCCGCCCAAGCCCGGCTACCGCTTCCCGCCCCTGTCCCTTTTGCCCGTGGGCGAGCCCCTTTCCGCCAAAAACGCGGCGGAGCAGGAGGTCACCGCGAAAAAGCTGGTGGACACCCTGGCTTCCTTCGGCGTGCGCACCTCGGTGTGCGGCGTTTCCAAGGGGCCCCGGGTCACCCGGTATGAACTGCAGCCTCAGCCCGGCGTGCGGGTGCGCTCCATCGTCAACCTCACCGACGACATCGCCCTGGCGCTGGCGGCGGGGGGCGTGCGCATCGAAGCCCCCATCCCCGGCAAGGAGGCGGTGGGCATCGAGGTGCCCAACAAAGCCAGCGACACCGTGCATTTGCGCACGCTTCTGGAAAACGACGCCTTCAAAAACGCCTCCTCCAAGCTCATGACCTGCCTGGGGCAGGACGTTTCCGGCAAGCCCGTGTACTGCGATCTGGCGAAAATGCCCCACCTGCTGGTGGCGGGCACCACCGGCTCCGGTAAATCCGTGACCCTCCACGCCATGATCATCAGCATCCTCTACCACGCCACCCCCGAGGAAGTGCAGTTCATCCTGGTGGATCCCAAGAAGGTGGAAATGAGCAAGTACAACGGCATTCCCCACATGCTCATCCCCACGCTCTCCGACCCCAAAAAGGCGGCGGGCGCTCTGAATTGGGCGGTGATCGAAATGGAACGGCGCTTTGTTCTGCTGGAGGAAGTGGGCGCGCGGGACATCACCGCCTATAACGAATTGGTGAAAAACGACCCCGACCGGGAGCCCATGACCCGCATCGTCATCATCATCGACGAGCTGGCGGATCTGATGATGACCGCCCGGGACGAGGTGGAGACCAGCATTTGCCGCATCGCCCAGAAAGCCCGCGCCGCCGGACTGCATCTGGTCATCGGTACCCAGCGTCCCTCCGTGGACGTCATCACCGGCCTGATCAAAGCCAACGTGCCCAGCCGCATCGCCCTGAACGTGGCGAGTCAGGTGGACAGCCGCACCATCCTGGACGTGGTGGGCGCGGAAAAGCTCCTGGGCAACGGCGATATGCTCTACGCCCCCGTCGGCGCCCATAAGCCCATCCGCGTGCAGGGGAGCTTTGTGGACGAGCGGAAGATCGAGGAGGTCTGCTCCTTCTTAAAGGAAAACGGCGGCGCCAACTACGACGAGTCCGTTTCCAACATCATCGAGCGGGAGGCGCAGAAATTCAACGAAAAGAAAAAGGGCGGCGCCCTTCTGGTGGGCTCCGAAGCCCCCGCCGGCTCCGGGCTCTTCGCGGATAAGGATCCCCTTCTGGAGCAAGCCATCGACGTGGCGGTGCGGGAGCGGAAGGTGTCTACCTCCCTTCTGCAGCGCAAGCTCTCCCTGGGCTTCGGCAGAGCCGCCCGCATCATCGATATGATGGCGGAAATGGGCGTCATCGGCCCCTTCAACGGCGCCAAGCCCCGGGAAGCCCTCTGGACGCCGGAATTCTGGATGGAATATAAGATGAAAGCCGCCGACGACCAGGCAAAAGAGGAGTAACGGCAAGGCATCTTTCGGAGTAAGGTATGAGTTTTTTACTGAACGCGATCCGGCAGGAAAAGGATTTCGCCCCCCTGCTGCGCGCCGTCAAGCGGGAAAAGAAGCCCGTTTTACTGTCCGGCGTGTGCGAAGGGGCGCGTTTCCTGCTGCCCGCCGCGCTTTCGGGGGAAGTGGACGCGCCCCTGGTGGTGGTCTTCCCCCGGGAAAGTGAAGCGGCGGCAGCCGCCGCGGCGCTGTCGGAGGTGGAGGAAAAGACCTTTTTCTTCCCCGCCCGGGACGTGGATCTGACCGTGGTGGACGTGAAGAGCCGGGATTTTTCCAACCTGCGGCTCGCCGCGCTCTCCGCCCTTGCCGCCGGGAACGCGAAGATCCTGACCGCCTCGTATGAAGCCCTCTGTCAGACCACCCTGCCCCCCGACCGTTTCGCCGCCGCCGCCCGCACCCTGTCCGTGGGAGACGTGTGCGACCCGGACGCGCTTGCCCTCTCCTTGGTGGATATGGGCTACGGCAGGGCGGATCGGGTAGACGGCGCCGGTCAGTTCGCCCGCCGGGGCGACATTCTGGATCTGTTCGCCCCCGGCAGTCCCGAGCCGGTGCGGATCGAGTTTTTCGGAGATGAGATCGACGCCATGGGCGTCTTTGACCCCGTCACCCAAAGGCGGCGGGAAAACGTGCGGCGCTTCACCCTCTCCCCGGCGCAGGAGCTTGCCTTTTCCCGGGAGGATCTGGACAAGATCCGCCGGGCGCTTAAAAAGGGCGCCGAGCGCGTAAAGGATCCGGCGGCGGCAGCCTTTTTGGAGGAGCTGACCGGGCGGCTGGACGGGGGACTGTCCCTGCCCCGGGATCTGTTTTTGCCCTTGTGTTATCCCCCCGCCTCCCTGCTGGATTATACGGAAAACGCCCTGTTTTTGCTCTACGAGCCGGAAAACGGGAAAAGCACCCTGGAGGGCAGCGCCGCCCTGTACCGGGAAGAGGCGAAGCATCTGGCGGAAGCGGGCAAGCTGGTGCCCGACGTGGCGCCCCTCCCGCTGGTGGATTGGGACGTGCTGGCGGGCGCCCTCTCCCGGCGGCGGGCGATCCTGGCGGAAAACTTCACCGCCGGACACGCCTCCATCGAGCCCGCCGGTCTCTTCGACCTGCACAGCCGGGACAGCGCCCTGGATTTTCACGATAAAGAGACCCTGTTTCGGGAATTGAAGGAGCTTTCCTCCCGCCGGGTGGTGGTTTTGTGCGAATCCAGCCCCGCCGCCGAGACGGCTCTGTCCCTCTTTGCGGACGCGGGGATCCCCGCCGCTCCCCTCTCCCCGGAGGAGGACGCGCCCGCCGGGGTCAGCGTGCTGGCGCGCACCTTCCCGGAGGCGCTTCTTCTGCGCCACGGGCTGGAATTTGCCACCGCCGGGGTCGCCGTGATCACCGACGGCGCCGGCGTCCCCAGAAAGCGCAAAGTCCGCCGCACCCACCGGGAAGACAGCAACCGGCAAAAGCTCCGGGCGCTCACCGACCTTGCCCCCGGGGATTACGTGGTACACGACGCCCACGGCATCGGCAAGTTTCTGGGCGTGGAAAAGCTGAAGGGCGCCGACGGCACCCGGAAGGACTTTTTGAAGATCGCCTACCGGGGCACGGATCTTTTGTACGTGCCCTGCTCCAACCTGGACACCGTCGCCAAGTACGTGGGGCCCGGCAGCGACCGGGTGGACATCAAGCTGAACAAGCTGGGCGGCACGGAATGGCACAAAGCCAAGATGCGCGCCAAAGCCGGCGCCAAGGACATCGCCAAGGATCTCATCCGGCTTTACGCCGAGCGCCGCCGTCTTCCCGGCTTCGCCTTCTCCCCGGACACCCCCTGGCAGAAGGAATTTGAGGACGCCTTTCCCTACGGGGAAACGGAGGGACAGCTCCAGGCGGCATCGGAGATCAAAAAGGATATGGAATCCCCCGTCCCCATGGATCGCCTTTTGTGCGGCGACGTGGGCTTCGGCAAAACGGAGGTGGCGCTGCGGGGCGTTTTCAAATGCGTGATGGACAACAAACAGGCCGCCGTGCTGGTGCCCACCACCATTCTGGCGTGGCAGCACTATCAGACCATGCTCGCCCGCTTCAAGGGCTACCCCGTGAAGATCGAAATGCTCTCCCGCTTTCGCACCCCCCGGGAACAGAAAAAAGTTCTGGAGGGGCTGGCAAACGGCAGCGTGGACGTGGTGGTGGGTACCCACCGCCTGCTGCAAAAGGACGTGCGCTTCCGGGATCTGGGGTATCTGGTGGTGGACGAGGAACAGCGCTTCGGCGTGACCCATAAGGAAAAGCTCAAGGAGCTGGGTCGGGGCGTGGACGTTTTGACCCTCACCGCCACTCCCATCCCCCGCACCCTGAATATGGCGCTGGGGGGCATCCGGGATATGTCCCTTCTGGAGGAAGCGCCGGAAGACCGCTTCCCCGTGCAGACCTTCGTTCTCCCCTGGGACGACGCCCTTTTGACGGAAGCCGTCGCCCGGGAACTGCGCCGGGGCGGTCAGGTGTTTTATCTGTGCAACAGCATCGAGCGGCTGCCCGCCCGGCAGCTTTGGCTCTCCCGGGCGTTTCCGGAGGCGTCCGTCGCCGTCGCCCACGGGCAGATGGATCGGGACGCCCTGTCCGACGTGTGGAAGGATATGATGGATCGGAACGTGGACATCCTCTGCTGCACCACCATCATCGAGACCGGGGTGGATCTCCCCGACGCCAATACCCTCATCATCGAGGACGCCGACCGCTTCGGGCTCTCCCAGCTCCACCAGATCCGGGGACGGGTGGGCAGAAGCGACCGCAAGGCTTACGCCTATCTCACCTACCGCCCGGGGAAGACCCTCTCCGAAGTGGCGGTCAAGCGGCTTTCCGCCATCCGGGAATACACGGAATTCGGCAGCGGCTTTTCCATCGCCCTGCGGGATCTGGAGCTGCGGGGCGCCGGCGATCTGCTGGGCGCGCAGCAGTCCGGGCACCTGGACAGCGTGGGGTACGACCTGTTTCTGAAGCTCCTGGAGGAAGCCGTTTTAGAGGAAAAAGGGGAAAAAGCCCCGCCGGAGGAGGACTGCACGGCGGATCTGCTGCTGGACGCGTATCTGCCGGAGGACTACGTCCCCGCCGATCCCGACCGGCTGGAGCTGTACCGCGCCATCGCCCGGGTGCGCACCCCTGAGGACGCGGACGATTTGAAGGACGAAATGATGGATCGCTTCGGGGAACTGCCCCCGCCTGCGGAAAATCTCTTCACCATCGCCCTGCTCCGGAGCGCCGCCCGGGCGCTGGGATGCTTTAAATTCCGGCAGGAGCGGGGGCAGTTGGTCTTCCTGTTCCGCCGGGATCCCACCGTGGAAGCCGCCCTCGCCCTCACCGAAGCCGTTTACGGCGGCAACCTGCAGGTGAAAGCCACGGACACCGTGGGGGCGTATCTCCGTCTGCGGGAGGGCTCGCCCCCCGCCGCCGCCCTCTGCGACGAATTTTTTCACCACGTTTCCGGCTTTGCGGACGAATTGAAGCGCTCCGCCACCTGACCGGGTCACACTTTTTCGGATCAAGAAAGGCAACCGTATGAAAAAAACCACCATCCGTTTTCTTGCCCTCGCCCTTGCCCTGTGCCTCCTTCTGCCCGCCCTTTCTTCCTGCGGGAGCGGCGGCGCGGCGGTGCGCTACAAGGACTTTTCCCTGTCCAAAGCCATTTTTCAGTATCAATGCTCCATGGACAAGACCACCTATCTCTATGAGGCGAACAACACCACCCGGGAAAAGACCCCCACCAGCCAGCTCCAGGACGTCCCCGCCATCTGGGCGATGGAGGACGCCGACGGCACCTCCGTGGCGGACACCCTGAAAAACGAGGCGGTGGCGAAAATGAAGTGGCTGCTCTACCTGGAGCAGTACGCCAAAGATCACGGGGTCACCCTCACAGCGGAGCAAAAGTCGAGCGTGCAGAACAGCCTGAACGAATTCATCAAGAAGAACTTCAAAACCAAGGATGAATTCAACAAAGCCATGAAGCCCTACGGCATCACCTACAACGATATGCTGGAATACAATTACCACCAGGGTCTGGCGTCCCTGGGCAGCGACCTGCTCTTCGGCGAGAAGGGGGAAAAAGCCATTACCGACGCTTCCCTCAAAGCCTATTTTGAGAAAAACTACCTCACCTGTTCCTTCGTCTATATCAACGACCAGACCAAGACCCTGCCCAACAACAAGACCGTCCATTTGAGCGACTCGGAAAAGACGGAAAAACGGGCGCTGGCGGACAGTCTCTATGAGCGTGCGCTGGCGGGAGAAGACGTGGGCGAGCTCTACCGGACCTATTCCGACCGGAAGACCGGGGAAGAGGGCGTCACCTATACCTTCGCCCGGGGCACCCTGGGCAACGAGGAAGCGGAAGCGGCTCTTGCCGACCTGAACGTGGGCGCCGTCACCAAGGTGACCACCACCCACGGCATTTTCATCCTCCAGCGCCGCTCCCTCAACGAAGCCTGGTTCACCCAGGAGAAGGAGACCATCCGGGAAGCGTTGGAGGAAGAAAAAAAGCAGGAG
>CAMPCJ010000075.1 GCA_946645685.1 uncultured Clostridia bacterium
AGCGGACGATGTCCTTGCTGCTGACCATCCCGTCGCCGTTGGCGTCGCCCCAAAGGAACGACTGGGGCGCGTCCGCTACTTTGGTTTGTGTTGCAAAGGCTTCGTTTTCAAAAACAGCCGTATACGTGATCTTTCCGTTCGCTTCATCGGAAGATGCATTTACCGTTTCCGTCTCCACATGGGTAAGATCCTTGGCGCAGGAACGGGTGGCGGTGCAGGTGGCAAAATCATCCGACCAGGTGTAGGTGATCTCGCCCCAGTCGTGTCCGGGGGCGGAGGCGGTCTCAACGTCCTTGGTCTGAGTGGTGAAAGCCGTGTTGGTAAAGGCAGCGGTGTAGGTGGTGATTTCGGGAACGGTGCAGGAAGCGTTTTGCTTCACCTGAGCGGAAGCGTTCGCCGTTTCCGTCTCCACATGGGCGGGATCGGTGGCACAGGTGCGGGTCGCCGTGCAGGTGGCAAAATCTTCCGACCAGGTGTAGGCGACTTCTCCCCAGGCGTGAGGGCCGGCAGGCGTTTCCTGATCTTTATAGCTTTCGCCGCAGCGGGTGCAGGTGTGCAGCGTATATCCTCCCCCGGCGCAGGAAGCCGGAACGACGCTGTCTTTAAAATTGTGGCTGGCAAAGAAGCTGCCGCTTGCGTTGTAGCAGGTATCGCCTTCATAGGCGGTGATCGTTTCGCCGGAACCGACTACAACTTCCAGCTTTACGCTGCCGGAAAGCTTCATGGTGGAAGGGATGAGATTGGTAAGCTTGTAGGGCTCCTTATTGCGGTTGTAAGCGCTGACGATGGAAATGTCCTTAAAGATCCGTTCCTTGACCGTTCCGTCCGCGCCTGTGACCGTAAGGATCACTTTGGAAATGTAGTAGTTGGATGACAGCGAGGCGTTCCGTAAAGTAGAGAAGGCAAGTCCCGTTCCGGTATTGCTGAGTTTGACGGACGCCTTTTCCACGGGCTGGGTCCCGTTAAGCTCGGCAATGGTAAAGGGAAGATAACCCGATTTATACAATTCGCTGAAGGTATACGTCTTATCGATCTGCCCGTGCTGATGAACGGTTTCCCCGCCGCTGGTGCGGTCATACCGGGTGGAATACTGTTCGATGGCTTTGACGTAACTCTTCGCTCCGTCGATGGATCCGTTGGACTTCCGGACGACTACGGCGTTCTCACTGACCAGCCGGGTGTGACCTCCGGCGCTTTGGGTATAAACAACCATGCCGTCGGCTTTTTTCATTTGGGCGTAAGACTCAAACATCGTTTGCTCGCCGTTGTTGTTGCAGATGATTTTGGTGCGGGCGGAGTCGGATACGTCGTAGCGCTCCAGAGATGCGTCATAGGTGTAGGGGCCGATGGGCAAAAAGCCGTTCTTCTGCGTCATGGTCACGGTGCCGTTGAAGGAGCTGACGCTGGTGCAGATCCTACCCAGCGCCCACATGACTGCCGTCCCGCAGTTGTTGGTCAGGGCAAGGGAGGGACCGCTTGAAGCTTGCGACAGTGTTTCATAGGCGTCCAGAAAGCCGGTTTCCGGATCATAGTATTCCAGCGCGTTGTACAGGGTCAACCCGCCGCTGCCGTAAGGAAAACCGCCGTAGATCTCTTCCTTTAAGCAGTGGAGCAGCCCGTTTTCATCGGCATTCCCGGCGGCGGGGCACATATAGTCAAGATCCCGGTCACTTGTCCAGGTAAAGGACTGCTGCATGCGCATAAAGTCCACGCAGATCTGACGGAGCTGATCCTCCGTCATATCCGCGGTGGCGACAGGGATGGCGTTCAAGTCTTCCCGGCTTATGCGATCGGGAACCTCGTGCAGCTCGACAAAGGGCAGCTCTACTCCTTCCAAAGCGAAGGAAAAGAGGGAAGCGTTTCCGGTGATAAGAAGAGCCAGAGAAAGAAAAAGCGCGGTGATTTTAGCGGTCTTTTTCATGGATGTTTCCTTTCGATCCTTACTGGATATCCCCGTCAAAGATGGTGAGCGTTTCGCCGGAACCGGAAAACACCTCTATCAAAACG
The DNA here is from genome assembly GCA_946645685.1 of uncultured Clostridia bacterium. Taxonomy (GTDB): domain Bacteria; phylum Bacillota; class Clostridia; order Oscillospirales; family SIG627; genus RGIG5579. Next base: position 2,008 of record CAMPCJ010000075.1, read on the forward strand.
CGGCTCGCCGCCTTATATGCGGAAGCCTCCCGGGGAGCAAAGACGGAGGAAAGCGCGTAGCTGCGAACGGGGTTATCCCGGATGTGCAGCACTTTGGACTCCGTGACACTCCCGCCCTCGTCGAAGGTTTTGATCATCACCTTGGCGATGGCGTAATTGCTTTCGATCGCACAGCCACGCAATTCGTCGTAAGCGATGGTATTTCCCGTGTGGTCGATCTTCGCGTAGGCTTTTTCCACCTTCGCCATTCCGCAAAGCTCGGGAATGGTAAAGGGCAGGTAGCCGGAGTTGTACATTTGTTTAAAAGTATACTGCTTGTTGGGCTCGCCGTGCTGGATCACGGTGGTGCCCTCCACTTCGATGTTCGTAAAAGTGGAGTATTGCTCCACGGAGGTAACGAAGCTTTGATCCGGGTCGATGGTGCCGTCCGCGTTTCTGACGACGGTGGCGTCCTCCAGGATCATTCTGGTGTGACCGCCGTAATCCTTGCCGTAGCAGACAACGCCGTCCGCCTTCTTGAGAAGGGCGAAGGATTCAAACATGGTCTGCTCACCGTTGTTTTTGCAAATGTCCTTCGTGGGCATTTCGTCATACTGTTCCAGGGTGGCAGGATAGGTGTAAGGCCCGATGGGGATGCAGCCGTTGACGGCGGTCATGGTATGAGTGAGGTGATAATTCAAGGTGGAGGAAACTCTCGCCCATCCCCACATGACGGAGCTGCTGCAGTGATTGGACATCCCGTTCACGGCCTTTCCGGTATATTCGGAGGTGTCCAAAACACCGGTCTCGGAGTTATAATAGTCCATAGCGGAGTAAATGCTCATACCGCCGCTGCCGTAAGGCAAACCGCCGTATACCTTGCCGGTCTGGATATGAAGCTTTCCGTTCTTGTCCGCGGTGGACGCGTTTTCAGCCATATAGTCCAGCGGATGAGAGGGGGTGTAGTAAAAACTCTGCTGCAGAGAGGCAAAGTCCACACAGATCTGGCGAAGCTCTTCTTCGCTCATTTCCGGGGTGGCAACGGGAATGGCGTTGATATCGTCCCAGGAGATGCGATGGGGCACAAAGGGGGTTTCCGCCATTTCGCCGGTTTCGTTCGACGGAGCCGTCACGGCGGCGGTTTGAGAGGGCTTCTGCCCGGAGCAGCCGCCCGCAAACAAGCACAGGCATAGGGTCAGGGCGAGAATGCGCAGCGTGTTTTTCATGTTTTGCCTCCTGCAAAATAAGTTACAACTTATTCTATCACGAAAAACATTTGTACGCAATATTTAAACAAAAAAGTTCATATTTTCTGCAAAAAGTGGGATCAAGACCCGTAAAGATGCGGCACGTTCCCGACGATCACGATCTCTCCCAGCGGGAGAGATGCGACAGCTTCTCCTTTCGGATTTTCACCGGGTAAAAGCAGGGTAAATTGAACGCGGATCTCGGCATACACCCTGAATCTCGTTTGATTGACGCCGCCGTCGGTAAATTCCGAGAGGATCTCCCCGGACACCGTGCCCAAAGGCGCATATTTGACCCGGAGCGGGAAATTGATCCAGGACAGCAGTCCGGAATCCGTCAGACTTCCGGCGGGAACGGAAAGGGTGAACCCGCTTTTCTTTTCCAGAGCTTTGGTGATCCGGTCGATCAGATGAGCGCGCAGGCGGTTGGCTTCCGTGGCGTTGACGGATAAAGAAAGGATCTCGTTCTTCTCGTTTCTGACGACATCTATCAGCCTTTCGCTGTCCGGCTGTCCGTTTTCCGTCATTAAAAGCAGCTCGTCATTCACTCGCTGACAGATCTCCCGCCGGGCTTCCGCCATTCCCAGATCGATCAGTTGGGAGGACAAGCGATCGTACAGGATCAGCGTAAAGACGGCTTTTGTCAGCCACAGTGCCAGGGCTGCGCACAGAAAGATCACCATAGCCTTATTCGGTAAGAATCGGCTCTTTTTTCTTCCGGTAAAGCTGATGGCGGGCGCCTGTTTTGCCAAGGAACGGTCGGCTTCCCGCAAAAGGGAAGTCTTCGTTTGTTTCATCGTCGCATTCCCCTCTCATTTTGGCTTTTCGATCCTTGCGCGACACACCGGTTAAATTTGTGCAGACACTTGCAAGATCGGATATTTTTTGATACAATACATACGATTATATTCCTTCATCAGAGGAAATTTGCGTTCCGAAAGGATTCTGCCATGGGTTTACTGACTAAGATTTTCGGTACTCACTCCGATCACGCCATCAAAAAGATCGATCCCATCATTCGCTCCATCGAGGCGCTGGAGCAGAAATATAAAGATATGTCCGACAGGGAACTGCAGGACACGACGGCGCGCCTGAAAGAAAGGCTTGCCAATGGGGAAACGCTGGACGATATTCTCCCGGACGCCTTTGCCGCCGTTCGGGAAGCCGGCGACCGGGTGCTGGGCACCCGCCATTACCGCGTGCAGCTCATCGGCGGCGTCGTGCTGCATCAGGGGCGTATCGCCGAAATGAAGACCGGCGAAGGCAAAACGCTGATGGCGACCCTTCCCGCGTATTTGAACGCTCTTACCGGAAACGGCGTCCATATCGTTACCGTTAACGACTATCTGGCAAAGCGCGACTCCGAATGGATGGGAAAGCTTTATCGCTTCTTGGGGCTTTCCGTGGGGCTGGTGATCCACGATATGACCTCGGAAGAGCGCCGTGCCGCGTATAACGCCGACATCACCTACGGCACCAACAACGAATTCGGCTTTGACTATCTTCGGGATAATATGGTCCTTTATAAGAAGGATCTGGTACAGCGCGGGCACGCCTTCGCCATCGTGGACGAGGTTGACAGCATCCTCATCGACGAGGCGAGAACGCCTCTGATCATCTCCGGGCAGGGGGACGAATCCTCCGAGATGTACGTCCGCGCGGACGATTTTGCCAAGAGCCTGAAAATGCTCAAGATCAAAGAGACCGATACCAAGGATCTCTACGAAGACGTGGACGCGGATTATATCGTGGATGAAAAGGCGAAGACCGCGACGCTGACTCCTCGCGGCATTGCCAAGGCGGAGCGTTATTTCGGCGTGGAAAACCTCTCCGATGAGGAAAATTCCTCCCTCAATCATTACATCAATCAGGCGATCAAAGCCCGGGGGACCATGCACCGGGACGACGACTACGTGGTCAAGGACGGGCAGGTCATCATCGTGGACACCTTCACCGGGCGGCTGATGATGGGGCGCCGCTATTCCGACGGTTTGCATCAAGCCATCGAAGCAAAAGAGGGCGTGAACATTCAAAAGGAGTCCCAGACTCTTGCCACCATCACCTTTCAGAATTATTTCCGGTTGTATAAAAAGCTGTCCGGTATGACCGGTACCGCTCTTACGGAGGAAACGGAGTTCCGGGAGATCTATAGTCTGGACGTGGTGGAGATCCCCACCAACCGCCCCATGATCCGGGTGGATCATCCCGACTGTGTGTATAAAAGCGCCAACGGGAAATTCCGCGCCATTGTGGATCTGATCCGGGAATGCCACGAAAAAGGTCAGCCCGTTCTGGTTGGTACCGTTTCCATTGAAAAGTCGGAGTATCTGTCCCGCTTGTTGAAAAAAGAAAAGATCCCCCACAACGTGCTGAATGCCAAGCAGCACGAAAAAGAAGCGGAGATCGTGGCACAGGCGGGTGCGTTCGGCGCGGTTACCATTTCCACCAATATGGCGGGACGAGGTACGGATATCAAGCTGGGCGGCAACCCCGAATATATGGCGCTTGCCGCGCTCCGGAAAGAAGGATTGGATGAGGAAATGATCGCCCAGGCGGACAGCTTCGCCGCTACCGACGATCCCGAGATCCTCGCCCTGCGGGAGCATTACCGCTCCTTGCTCAAATCTTTTGAGGATCAGATCGCTCCGGAAGCGGATCGCGTCCGTCAAGCGGGCGGCCTTTACATCATCGGTACGGAACGCCACGAATCCCGCCGGATCGACAATCAGCTTCGCGGCAGAAGCGGTCGGCAGGGGGATCCCGGCGAATCCACCTTCTTTCTCTCCTTTGAAGACGACCTGCTGCGTCTGTTCGGATCGGAGCGTATGCTCGCCATCGTCGAGCGCCTCGGCTTGGATGAGGATCAGGCGATCGACGCCCGCATCCTTTCCAACACCATCGAGGGCGCGCAAAAGCGCCTGGAGGGCGAGTATTTTGATCGTCGAAGAAACGTATTGATGTACGACGACGTGATGAATCAGCAGCGGCATCTGATCTATCAGCAGCGCCAGGAGGTGCTGGACGGCGAGGATATGAAGGAAAAGATGCTAGATATGATCGACGGGATGATCTCCTCCGCCGTTTCGTCCTTTGTGCCCCAGTCGGATGAGGAGACGTATAACTATGCCGGTCTGCGGGCGAAACTGCCGCCTATCCTGGTCGCGGGGATCGATTTCAACAAGGAAGAAAACCGCCTGCCTCCCGAAAAGTTGACGGAGGCGTTGATCCAACGCGCCCACGCCATCCAGGCTGAAAAGGAAGAAAAATACGGATACGACGTGATCCGGGAGATCGAGCGGATCATTTTGCTGCGGAACGTGGACAAGCTTTGGATGGATCATCTGGACGCCATGACCGAATTGAAGGGCAGCATCGGACTCAACGCCTACGCCCAGCGCAATCCCATCGTGGAATTTAAGATCCAGGGCAGCGTTATGTTCGATGAAATGATTCAGGAGATCCGGGATGCGACCGCTTCCACCTTGCTTTCCGCCATTCCCCGGTCGGCTATGAAGCGGGAGCAGGTGGCAAAGATCACCGGTACCTCCTCCGGCGGCGACGGCTCCGTGAAAAAGACGCCGGTCAAAGTCAAAGCAAAGGTGGGACCCAACGATCCCTGCCCCTGCGGCAGCGGGAAGAAGTATAAGAAATGCTGCGGATTGAAGGAGGAACAGTGATGGGCTTTTTGCCCATTTCCATCGGTGTAATGCTTCTGTATGATCTGCAGATCGGCCTGTCCCACGCGGGCGGGGAGCCTTATGCCGTGCTGGACGTTTTTCCCAACACTCTCGCTTTTCTCCTGATCCTTTTCGGACTGATCCGTCTTCATAAAAACGGGGGTGAAAGCAAGCGGGAGATCATTTTCGCGGGCTTTATGACGTTCTTTTCCCTCTTCGTTTTTGTCAAAGACGTATTTCTGTACCGCGTTTTCTATTCCGCGGGGCTGGAGGGTCTTGCCGGACGCTGCGTCACCTTTTGTCAGCACGTTCTGATCCTCGGCTTTCTCGTGGTCCTTTTTCGCAAAACAGGCGCGTTTCTCCTGGATCGGGGGGAAGAAGCGCTGTCCCGTACCCATAACCGTATGAAGGCTTTCGTTTGTATGGAGGCGGTCATTTATACGGTGTGTTTCGTCCTGAGCTTTTTTGCCGGAGACGGTTTTACGGGTACGTTTCGTTTGATTCTGGAACGGCTGGATATGCTTCTTTGGGTCTTTTTGGTCTGGTACGGCGGCATCGCCCAGCTCAGAGCGTCCCTTCGCCTCGGTTAAGGGGACATTTTTCGTGAAAGGAGTCTGATCGCTTGGATAATCGCGCGCTGCGGCAGGAACCCGTTTCTCCGCCAAAAAGCAGATCTTCCGTTCGGCTCGGAAGCGGCTTTTTGCTGTTCGGCTTTCTGTTTTTGATCAATCCGGACTTCTTTACGCTGGATCTTCTGCCCGATCTATTCGGCTATCTTTTGATCGCGCACGGACTTTACCGCCTTTCTTTTTTGGAAGACCGGATCGACCGGGCGCGCCGTCTGGCAAAGATCCTCGCTCTGCTTTCTCTCTT
>CAMPCJ010000076.1 GCA_946645685.1 uncultured Clostridia bacterium
CGGCGGGGCAGGATCTTGGCGCGCTCGGAAATGAATTTACGAAGACGGCCGGCGTCCTTGTAATCGATGACCTCGATCTTTTCGGCGCAGAACGCGCAAACTTTTTTCTTTCTCTTGGGTCTGAAGGGTCTTTGTTCCTTATCCATGATTAGATATTCCTCCGTTCGTTTTGATCAAAAGGGAAGGTCGTCGTCGGCACTCATTTCTTCAAAGGCGACGTCCTTCGGGCTGGTGCCGTAGGGGGCGGGGGCGGCGGCAGCAGCCGCGCCGGCGCCTTCCGGCTTTTTGTCCACAAATTGGGCTTCATCCGCGACCACCTCGGTGGCGTAGCGCTTCTGACCGTTCTGATCGGTCCAGGTGCGGGTCTGCAGACGACCGCAGATCAGGATGCTTCTGCCCTTTGTGAAATATTTGGTGATGAAGTCAGCAGTGTTGCGCCAGGCGACAACACTGATGAAGTCCGCCTGAGGCTGACCCTCAGCGGCGTTCTTGGAAAAGGGACGGGACACAGCCACGGTGAACGAGGTCACGGAGATGCCGGTCTGCGTCTGTTTCAATTCCGGATCGGCAGTCAGATTGCCGACGAGGATGACTTTATTGAACGCCATGATCTCCTCCTCACTCGCCGACGACGACGGTCATGCAGCGGAGGATCCCTTCCGTGATATGGAACACGCGCTCAAGCTCGGCGGGAAATTCCCGGTCGGCGGTGTAGCGCATGACGACGTAATACCCGTCGTTCACGTCTTCGATGGGGTACGCAAGGCGTCTCTTGCCCCATTCATCGGTCTCCACGTCGGTGCCGTTATCCGTGATCATGCCTTTGAACTTGGCGACGAGCTCTTCGACCTTTTCATCGCCCAGCTCGGCATTCACAACGAATACCGTTTCGTATTTGCCCTTTAATTTTTCCATGAATAAACCTCCTTTTGGACAAACGGCCTCCCCTTTTCAAGGGAAGCAAGAAGCACGGCATTGCAAAATATTTACCGTGATACAGTCAACCATTATAGCGAGCAGAGGCGCATTTGTCAAGCGTTTTTTATCTTTTTCGCCCTCTCCTTCTGCACGGTCAAAAATTTGCCTTCACCGCTAAGAATACGAAAAAAGACGATAAAACAGAGGGCGGAATTGGTTTGGCAAGCGGTTTTCCCTTTTGTATACTGTAGAAAGTGACGATGCGCCAAGAATGCCGCAAGGAGAACCCTTGCGGCATTCTTTTTTCGCTTCAGCAGGACAGGGTATAAACCTCCGCTTCCCAGGGAAGCCATTCCTCCCGTCCCTCCAGAGAGGGGGTCGTCTCCTCCCGGTTGGAAAGGACGCGCTTCCACTTGTTGGCGGTAAGCTCTTCGGGGATCGTCACCTTCACGGGATCATTGGAAAAGTTGGTGACGACCAGAAGGGTCTCCCGGGCGCATTTCCGCAGATACATGACGATCTTGGGATGGTCAAAAAGCAGAAATCGAAAATCCCCGTCGATGACGGCGGGATGCTCCCGGCGCAGCGCGGTGAGTTTTTTATAGTAGTCGAAAATGGAATCGGCACAGGCGCGATCCGCGGCGTAGTTGATCTCCGGATACCGGGGGTTGACCTTGATCCAGGGCTTGCCCGCGGTGAAACCGGCGTTGGCACTGCCGTCCCACTGGTAGGGGGTGCGGGCGTTGTCCCGGCTCATGGCGCGGAGTTTTCCCAGAGCGACCTCGGGCTTTTCCCCCGCTTCGATCATGGTATTGTACTTGCCCACGGTGTACCGCTCGTTATAATCGTCGATGGTGTCGAAATACACGTTGGTCATCCCGATCTCCTCCCCTTGATAAATAAAGGGAGTGCCGGGCATGGTATGCACCAGGGTCGCCAGCATCTTGGCGGAGGGCACCCGGTATTCTCCGTCGTTGCCGAAGCGGGACACCTGCCGGGGGGAATCGTGATTGGTCAGGAACTGAGAGATCCAGGCGTTGTGCTGCATCAGATCGATCCAGCGCTGCTGGGTCTCTTTGTATTCGTTCACGGTGATGATCTTGGGATTCTTGCCGATCTCAAAGTGGAAGACCATATCGATCTCGTTGTGATCCTGGCAGATGTAATCCAAGGCGCCGTCGGAGGAAAGGTTGCCCGTTTCGCCTACGGTCATCATATCATACTGCGACCACACGTTTTTGTTGATCTCCCGAAGCAACTCGTGGATGCCGGGTACGTTGGTGCAGATGGCGCGATCCACCACGTAGCCGTAGATGCCCACGGGCGGCGCGGGAGGCATTTTGGAATCCGGCAGCCCCGCGGGCTTCTTCAAGCGGTTGATGGCGTCCAGCCGGAAGCCGTCCACCCCCAGATCCAGCCACCAGCGCATCATTTTATACATATCCTGACGGAGCGGCTCGTATTCCCAGTTTACGTCGGGCATTTTCCAGGAATAATTGTGAAGATAATACTCCCCGGTGGTCTCGTCGAACTGCCAGGCGGAGCCCCGCCCTTCGTAAAAATAGTTGCCCCAGTTGTTGGGCTCCTTTCCGTTTTCCTTGGGCGCGCGCCACACGTAGTAGTTGCGGTACGGATTGTCCTTGGACTTCCGGGACTCCTTGAACCAGGGATGCTCGTCGGAGGTGTGGTTGAGGACCAGATCCATCACCACCCGTATCCCCATGGCGTGGGCGGTATCCAACAGTTTCTTGAACTGCTCGATGGTGCCGTAGGCGGGATCGATGTCCTGATAATCGGAAATATCGTACCCGTTGTCCACCTGGGGGGATTTATAGATGGGATTGAACCAGATGCAGGTAACGCCCAGTTCTTTCAGCATGGGCAGTTTTTCCATGACGCCCGCAAGATCGCCGATCCCGTCTCCGTTGGTATCGAAAAAGCTCTTGCAGTAGATCTGATAGACCACCGCTTCCTGCCACCATTTTTTCTGCATAGCAGCACCTCCTTGCCTTTCCCAGATTATAATAAAAAAAGGGAGATTTGTATAGGTTTTTTGCGAAAAATGCAAAAAAGGTGCCCGAGGGCACCTTTTATTTGCATTTTTTGATCTTGTCCCAATACGCCTTGGCGGCTTGCTCCGCCTTATTCTCGCCATATTGATAATAGACCTTGTTCTTCAGATCATCCGGCAGATACTGCTGAGGCGTCCAGTGATTGGGAAAGTCGTGGGGATAGAGATAGTCGTCCTTTTTCTCTCCCACCCCGAAGAAGTGGTTGTTTTTCAAGCGGGAGGGCATATCCCGTCCCAGACCGGCGCGGATGTCCTTCTGCGCCGCCTGCAGCGCTTCGTTAGCGGAATTGGACTTGGGAGAGGTCGCCATCAAAACGACGGCGTGCGCCAAGGGGATCGCCGCTTCCGGCAGCCCCACCATCTGAGCGGACGCCACGCAGGACTGCACCACCACGGCGGCTTGGGAATACGCCAGCCCCACGTCCTCCGACGCCATGACCAGCATCCGCCGGCAGGCGCCGGCAAGGTCGCCCAGCTCCAGAAGCTTTGCCAGATAAAACACGGCGGCGTCCGGATCGCTGCCCCGCACGGATTTTTGCAGGGCGGAAAGCAATTCATAATGATCGTCCCCGCTCCGGTCGTAGGACGCATAGTTTTTCTGACCCGCCGCATCCACGTCCGCCGGCAGGATCTCCTTGCCCGCCGCCACGTAATAGGACAACTCCAGGGCGCCCAGGGAAGCGCGCACGTCCCCGCCGCAGCGGGCGGCAATGAGAGAGGCTGCCTCGGGAGAAAGGGTCTTTTCCATTCCGTTTTCTCGGTTCAGCTCTTCCATGCCCCGGGCAAGATTTCCCGCGATCTCCTCTTGAGACAACTCCTTGAACTCAAAAACGGCGCAGCGGGAAAGGATCGCCTTGTACACGTAAAAATAGGGGTTTTCCGTGGTGGAAGCGATGAGTGTGACCCGCCCGTCTTCGATATACTCCAAAAGGGTCTGCTGCTGTTTTTTGTTCAGATACTGGATCTCATCGAGATAGAGCAGGATCCCGCCGATGCCCTCCATGCTGTTGGTCTCGCCCAACACTTCCTTGATGTCCTTCCCGGCGGCGACGGTGGCGTTGAGCTTGCGAAAAGGCAGTCCCGCCTTCTCCGCAATGATGTTTGCCACGGTGGTCTTCCCCACCCCGGAGGGTCCGTAGAAGATCATATTGGTCATCTTGCCCGCTTCCAGAAGGCGGCGCAGAGGCCCGTTTTCACCCAGGATGTGCCCCTGTCCGCAGACGGAGGACAGATCTCGGGGACGGATCCGTTCGGCGAGAGGGGTATTCATTTCGCCAGCCACCCCTGGCGCACCAGAAGCTCCGCCACCTCCACCGCACCGCCGGCGGCGCCGCGAAGGGTGTTGTGGGAAAGCCCCACGAACTTCCAGTCAAACACCGGATCCTCCCGAAGGCGGCCGGCGCAGATGCCCATTCCGTTTTCCGTCATCCGGTCGAGTCTGGTCTGGGGGCGGAAATCGTCTTCAAAATACGTGATGAACTGCTTCGGCGCGGAGGGAAGCTCCAGCTCCTGAGGCTGACCGCGATACGCCTTCCAGGCGGCAAGGATCTCCTCCCTGCTCGGTTTTTTCTTGAATTTCACAAAGCTCGCCGCCATATGCCCGTCACTGACGGGAACACGGAGGCACTGGGCGGAAATGGTCAGATCCGTCTTGGGGATGATGCCGTTTTCCGTCAGCGCGCCCCAGATCTTCAAAGGCTCTTTTTCGCTCTTCTCCTCTTCCCCGCCGATGAAGGGGATGACGTTGTCCAGGATCTCCGGCCAGTCGGCAAAGGTCTTTCCGGCGCCGCTGATCGCCTGGTACGTGGTGACGAAGACGGCGGTGGGCTCAAACCGCATCAGGGGATGCAAAAGCGGCACGTAGCTCTGAATGGAACAGTTGGGCTTGACGGCGATGAAACCGCGAGTGGTGCCCAGGCGCTTTCTCTGCTGCAAAATGACGGCGGTATGCTCCGGATTGATCTCCGGCATGATCATGGGCACGTCGGGGGTCATACGGTGGGCGGAGTTGTTGGAGACCACGGGGATCTCCGCCCGCGCCAGCTTTTCCTCAAAAGCGCGCGTTTCTTCTTTATCCATATTCACGGCGCAGAAGACAAAATCCACCTTTTCTTTGATACCGGCAACGTCCGCCGCGTCAAAGACGGGCATAGCCGCGATCTTTTCGGGCAGCGGAGCCGCCATTTTCCAGCGGCTTCCCACCGCTTCTCCATAGGACTTTCCGGCGCTGCGGGCGCTGGCGAAAAGACCGGCGATCTCAAAATAGGGGTGAGAGGCGAGCAAGGTGATGAAGCGTTGACCCACCATACCGGTGGCGCCTACGATACCGACTTTCAGTTTTTCCATACGATACCTCCGAAATGGGAACAACTTGAAAACAAAAGCCAATTCCTTCCACTGGCGTGGTCGGAATTGGCATTACGTCCTGCCGGGAAGAACAGGGGTCCGGCTTTTACGCCGGGTTCGCTATCCCGCAAATTTTATTTGTATTTGCGTTTTCTGGCAGCTTCGGACTTTTTCTTGCGCTTGACGCTGGGCTTTTCATAGCACTCGCGTTTCCGAAGCTCGCTCAATACGCCGCTGCGGGCGCACTGACGTTTGAATCTGCGAATAGCGCTGTCGAGCGATTCGTTTTCTTTAACTCTAACTTCAGCCATCTTTTTCCCTCCCTTTGCACATAGCGAAGAGATAAATAAAAACAGTCTTCACGACTGTGGGGTATTATACAACCTTCCCACTTTTCTGTCAAGAGTTTCCGACAAAATAATCCGGATCAATGCGCCAGACACAAAACGAATACCCGCATCGCCCCGCTTTTCTTCAAAGCCCGCGCCGCCTCCGACGCGGTGGCGCCGGTGGTGACCACGTCGTCTATCAACAGGATATTCGCCCCGTCCAGATTTCGTGACCCGTAAAAAGTATCTTTCACGTTTTCCCGGCGTGCGGCGGCGGAAAGCGTGTGCTGAGCCCGGGGCGATCCCGAGCGGTACAGCAGTTCCTCCATCGGCTTGCCCGAGGCGGAAGACGCGGCCTGCGCCAGAAGGAGCGACTGGTCGAAGCCACGGGCGTAGCGGGCGCGCATGGAGCGGGGACAAAAGGTGACCCATTCAAAGTCAGACGGAAAGTCTTTTTCCGTCATCGCCCTTTCGTAATACGATTCGAAGAGGGCGACGCTGTCCCGGTATCCGTTGGTTTTCAGATCCAGGATAAAGGAGCGGGAAAAGGGGATGTCATAGTGGAAGAGCGCGTACATGGCGTCGGCATAGCCGTTGCCGCCGCTGCATCGGAAAGGACGCGGATCATACAGGGCGTCCAGCCTTTTCCGGCAGGTGGGACACAGCCCGATCGCGCCCTCTTCCCCGCAGACGATGCAACTCTTCGGCGAAAAGAGATCCATAAAGCTCATTCTTCCGCCTCCTTATTTCGGACGGTCTTCCTCTTTGAAAGCGCCACCCTCGGTTTCCCGGCGGAATTCGTCCAAAAACGCCTTCAGAAAAGCGTGGCGGCTTTCTCCGATCTCCCGGGCGGCGGCGGTGCAAAGCCCGTCTTTCAGCAAAAGGAGTTTTTCCCGGAAGTGGCGAACGGAGTCCTCCATGCTTCTTCCGTGGGCGCCGCCAAAGGCGAAGGTGCGGGCGATCCCCACGGCGCCCATGGCGTCCAGGCGATCCGCGTCCCGGCAGATCCCGGCTTCCCTGCTTTCCGGCGGCGTGTTTTTATTCTTGCTGAACGAAACGGAAGCGATGATGGAGCAGATGAAGTCGATCCGCTCCGGCGCAACGCCCCGGGACGTAAGAAACGCGCGGGCGTTGGCAAAATTTTCCGTCTGAAAAAGCTTTGGATCGTCCGCGTCGTGGAGCAGGGCGGCAAGCGCCACCGCTTCCCGGTCGCACGCCCCCTCCCGCCGGGCGATCCAAAGAGCGTTGCGGTAGACCCGCAGGGTATGCGCCGCGTCGTGTCCGCCCCGGTCTTTTTCAAACAAGCGGAGAACGTAAGCCTTCGCTTCCTCTATCAGGCGTTGATCCATCGTTTTCTCCTTCCGGCTCTTTTCTGTTACTATACCGCAGATCCGGCTGAATGGCAAGTGTTTGCCTTTTCTTTACAAGTTGTGATACAATGAAAAAAACGCCGGAAGGGAGAGGACGATATGAAGGAAATCCCCGCAATCCCGAAAGAAGACGTCCTGGAGATCACCCTGCTGTCCACCCTGGAAGCCCGGGAGATCCCCCAGTCGATCCTGGAAAGCCCTGCCTGCTGCTGGTGGCTGCGCACCCCCGGCGTCCACCCCACCTACGCCGCGACGGTGTGCTACTTCGGAAACGTTTTGACCCGGGGGCACGAAGTCACCCTGCCCAATTACGGCGTGCGCCCCGCCCTGCGGGTATCGCCGGAAACGGTGCGGGGTATGAGCGTGGGAGACAAGGCGTCCTGCGCCGGCAGGCAATGGATCTACGGGGGAAAGGATCTGCTCCTCCTCGCCGGGGAGCCCCTCGCCGCCATGCCCTTCCACCGGGATAAGGACGCTTACGAACACATGAGCGAAGAAGAAAAATATCTCCGCTCCGATATTCGCCGCTTCATTCGGGACTGGTTCGACCGGGCGTGAGTGCGTACAAACCGACGAAAAAACAGCCGCAAGCGGCTGATGATAGGCACGCACATCCGTGGCGATGATA
>CAMPCJ010000077.1 GCA_946645685.1 uncultured Clostridia bacterium
TCGATGCCGGCATTCTTCAAAAGCGTTTCCAGAAAATCCCGGGTTGCTTCTTTTACGTCGGGATCGAAGCGGACCAGGATCCGCGCATCGGCGGAACCAAGTCCGAGGAAGCCTTTTTTTCCTTCCTCTACGACTTCGTATTCCAGTTCGGTCGCGTCTTTTCCAAGTTCCCGGGCGGCGTTCGCCAAAGCGTCGTCGATGCTTTTGCCGTTAAAATACAATTCTTTCAAGCTATTTGCCACTTCCTTTCAGGTCAGCTCTTTACTCTTTTTCCTCGTCTTTCAAGGGGGCTTGATCCACAATAGAATCTTCTGCTTCCTCTTTTTCGCGGATCTTTTGCTTCGGCTCCGGGACTTCGACGGTATCATCGTCATCGTCGTCATACACCAAAGATCTCTTCTTTTTACCGTTTGAGGCGGTGTGCGCGCTCTTCTTCTCCGCTTTACCGCCGTAAAGCCGCTCCGCTTCCTTCATTTCTTCCGGCGTGATCTCCTTGATGGGGAACATTTTCGCCAGAATGATCTGCTGAACGGGCGAGGTGATGTTTTGAATGATCCAGTAAATCGCCAGAGCAGCAGGGACCATAAAGGAGATGAACACGCTCATCAGCGGCATAAAGATATTCATCATCCTGGTCTGATTTTTCTGCTCGGAGGTGACTTCGGGCTGATAGGTGAACTTCCGGGTCAACGCCTGTCCCAGGTAAGAAGTTACAAGGGTGATGATGGGAATCAGGATCAGCATCTTCTGACCCAGCGTTGCCTCTTTGCTTCCCAGCGCGGTAAAGGAGGGTGTTTCACCCATATCCAGTCCGAGGAACACCATATTGGGAATGGCGTCCATGGCAGCATTGATGGTGTCCTTCTTTTCCGCTTCGGTCTCGCCGATAATGCGATCATAGCGGGTCTTGAGGAGATGATCGATGAAGGTGTCCCGATTGTTGTGGATCAAGGTGCAGACCTTGGTCTCAGCATTGGGTGAAAAGGCGCCCGAGGAAAGCGCGGCGTCCAGATCGGCAGCGTCCTTCACGGTGACGAAATCGGTAAGTTTATATCCGGAAAGCGTTTCGTCGGCTACCATTTCAGCGGCAGCCGCCTTGAAAACGTAAACGGCGCCGGCGCTGTTGGGCGCGTCGTCCTTCTCGATGGCGGGCAGATTTGCCATATAGGTCAAAGGAGAGCGGACGATGGCATATACCGCCAAAAGCACCAGCATAGACAAAAGCATGGGCAAACAACCGCCCAGAGGGCTGAAGTTTTCCTTTTGATAGAGATCCTGGATCTCCTGATTCATCTTCATCTGAGTAGGACGGTCGTTCCGACCGGCATACTTCTTCCGGATGAGATTTTCCTTGGGGCGGAGCGCCGCCTGCTTCTGACTGTTCTTCTGCTGCTTGATGCTGAACGGGAACAGCACGATCTTGATCAAGATCGCGAAAAGCAGGATCGCGACGAAATAACTGTTGGACCAGGAGTAGACCCACTTGATCACAAAAGCGAACGGGATTCGAATGATATCAAAAATAGAATGCACTTTTATTTTTCCTTTCTGTGGAAAAAATGCTCCGGAACGGGATCATAACCCGATTTACCGAAGGGATTGCAGCGCAAAATGCGCCAAAGGGCAAGAAGGGATCCTTTCAGCGCCCCGTGCTTTTCCAGCGCCTCCACGGCGTACTGGGAGCAAGTGGGCGTGAACCGGCACCGCGCCGGGGTATGGGGAGAAATATGCTTTTGATACAGGCGGATGAAAAAGATGAATACGCGCTTCATACTTCTTTTTCCGCCAAAACACCGAGTTTGGAAAAGCAATATGCCATGTCCGCTTTCACCTCACCCATTTTCCTGTCCTTCCGGAACAGAGAACTGCGCGCCACCACCACGATCAAATACGGTTTTGCAAACGCCTGTTCCACGGAAAGAAGGCGGAACGCCTCCCGGATCAAACGCCGCGCCCGGGTGCGCTGGACCGCGCCGCCCAGTTTCTTGGACACGGTGATACCGAGTTTTGTTTCCGCCGTCTTGAAGTTGGGCAAAACATAGACAACAACGTTTTTTGCCGCCTGGCGTTTTCCCTTGGCGTAAAGCCTGGAAAACAAATAATTTTCCTTGATGGATGCGATCTTAGCCATAGCTTATCCACAAGATCCGTGAATAGAAAAACCACCGGTGTTCACAGAAGGATCCGGACCGACGGTGGTTTTTTCACAGGAAAGCCCGATCAATAGCTGAGGCGAGCTCTCATCTTGGCTCTGCGTCTTTTCAGTACCTTTCTGCCGTTGGCGGTTTTCATTCTTTTCCGGAAGCCGTGTTCCATCTTTCTCTGCCGCTTCTTGGGCTGATACGTTCTGATCAAGGTTTACACCTCCTTGTGTGCACGAAGCAGAATTTCAACTAAGGCATTATACAATGCAAGTGCTTGAAATGTCAAGCGTTTTTCGGAAAAAAGCCGTTATTTTGCGTAAAACAGAAGCGCCGCTCCGATGACCGTGCCGTAAATGCAATTCTCCGGGATCAAAAAGTTCAACCCGAACATCTCGTGCAGGCGGCTGAAAACGTCTCTGGCGTACTTCATGGCGGAAAGATGACCGGTAAGCACCACGTTATGCACCCGGCATTGTCCCGCCGCGAACACGCTCATCATCCCGATGGTCTCGAAAACCAGATTGAGAATGCCGGACGCCTTGTCCTCCTTGGTGGCGAGATCGGAGAGCTTGCCGAAGTTGGAGGCAGTGGCGTCCCCTTTCAGCGAAGGGCTCAAATTCTTCCGGGAAATATCGGAAATGCGCAGATCCACTTTGGAGATATCCCCGGCGGAAGCCAGCTCGTCCAACAGCACGCTGTTACGCATCCCGAGAATGGCTTCGGACAGCCCGTTCATGGTGCCTCCGCCAACGCCGGTGCCGCCGATGTACCGGATCTCGTCGCCCTTTACGCTCACAAGCGCTGTTCCGGTGCCCATGCTGACCACCACGGCTTCTTCCACCCCGGCAAGGTACTTTCCGCCGCGGCCGATGGCGTCAAACTCCGCCACGTGCTCCGTGGGAATGCCGTAGAGATCCTCCTGGATATACGTGCTGCCCACGCCGGTAACCATGATCTTAGCAATGTCCGGCAAGGCGATCTGATTGAGAGAAGTGAACTTTCCGAACGCGCCGTAAATGGAAGAAACGGGATCATCCGCCTTTACGGAAAGCGGGCGGATCAGGCTTTTATCTTCCCGAAATCCGCAGATCTTCGTGGTGCTGCCGCCGATATCGACGCCTAATACGATGCTCATAACTCATCCTTTCGTCAACCGTCCTTGGTGAACAGGGCTATACTAACACAAAAAGGCTGTTCCGTCAATGGTGGTTTTCCACGTTTGATTATGGACAGATCAAAGGTTTTTCAGTATAATGGAAGCAGATTGATAAGGAGAGAACAAATGGCACGGAATTGCACGCTTTGTCCGAGAAAATGCGGCGCCGACCGGGGAGCGCGAGTCGGCTTTTGCCGCGCGCCTTCTCTGCCCCGGGTGGCGAAGGTGATGCTTCATCCCTGGGAAGAGCCGTGCCTGTGCGACGGCAAAGGCGCCGGCGCCGTCTTCTTCTCCGGCTGTGCCCTCAGGTGCGTGTTTTGCCAGAATCACGAGATCTCCCAGCAGATCCGTGGGCGGGAAATGACGAAAGAAGCCCTTGCTGGGCTGTTTTGCGACCTGGAAGAGCAAGGCGCTTCCTGCCTGGATCTTGTTTCTCCCACACCATATCTGGAAACCGTGATCCCCGCGATCCAACAGGCGCGTGAGAGCGGGATGCGCCTGCGGGTGGTCTATAACACCGGCGGATATGAAACCGTGGAAAGCCTGAAGCGTCTGGAAGGCTTGGTGGACGTGTACCTGCCGGATATCAAATACAAAGGCGCCGCCTTATCCAAACGCTATTCCGGGGCGGCGGATTATTACCGCTTCGCCTTCCCCGCCCTGAAGGAGATGGCGCGGCAGACCGGCTCGCCCCGTTTTTCAGACGGGCGGCTTTTATCCGGGACTTTGGCGCGGCATCTGATCCTGCCCGGACTGTGGCGGGACTCCGTGGATATTCTGCGGGATCTGTCGGAAGCGTTCGGAACGGACGGGATCGCCCTGTCCCTGATGCGGCAATTCACACCCTGCTATCAAACGAGCCGATTCCCGGAAATTGACCGGAAGCTCACTTCCCTGGAATATGATAAAGTGGTCGCCTTTGCAGAAGAGGCGGGCTTCCAATGGGTCTACACCCAGGCAAAGGAGAGCGCCAGCTCCTCTTTCATACCGGATTTCGGCGAGAATTAACCATTTTTTTACATACGCCGCTTGACAAGAAATAGTGGGTTATGTTACAGTGTTCCATCCGTTTTTTTAACAAGTACAGTAAAGGAGGATAAGATGAAAACAAGAATAGGTATTTACGGCTACGGCAATTTGGGCAAAGGCGTTGAAAAAGCCGTTCAGAAAAACCCCGATACGACCCTCGTGGGCATTTTCACCCGCCGGGCTCCGGAACGTGTGGTCTCCCCCTTCGGCACAAAAGTTTACGCCGCTGACCGGGCGGAGCAGTTTATCGGCGAGATCGACGTGATGATCCTTTGCGGCGGCAGCGCCACGGATCTGATGGAGCAGACCCCGGCGGTCATCAAGTCCTTCAACGTGGTGGATAGCTTCGATACCCACGCCCGCATCCCGCAGCATTTTGCCGACGTGGACAAAGCGGGGAAAGAAGCCGGTCACCTGGGCGTGATCTCCTGCGGCTGGGATCCCGGTATGTTCTCCCTGATGCGCGTTTACGGCAGCTCCATCCTACCCGACGGACAGGATTACACCTTCTGGGGCAAGGGCGTCAGCCAGGGTCACTCCGACGCCATTCGCCGGATCGAGGGCGTTTTGGACGCCCGGCAGTACACCATTCCCGTGCCCGCCGCTCTGGAAGCCGTGCGCGCCGGGAAGAATCCCGCATTGACCACCCGGGAAAAGCATACCCGGGAATGCTTCGTGGTGCTGAAGGAAGGCGCCGACGCCGCCAGGATCGAAAAAGAGATCAAGGAAATGCCCAACTACTTTTCCGATTATGACACCACCGTGCACTTCATCAGCAAAGAGGAACTGGCGCGGGATCACGCGGGGCTTCCCCACGGCGGTTTCGTCTTCCGTTCCGGCGAGACCAGCGACGGCACCCGGCACATGATCGAATACAGCCTGAAGCTGGACTCCAATCCCGAATTTACCGGCAGCGTCCTGGTCGCCGTTGCCCGCGCCACGGCGCATCTGGCGGCAAAGGGAGAAACGGGATGCAAGACCATTCTGGACATTCCCCCTGCCTGTCTTTCCGCCCTTTCCGGCGAGGAACTGCGTTCTCACATGCTGTAAAAAACAATGTAAAAAAAACGGGTTGGCGCTTGCGTCGACCCGTTTTTCGTGTTATGATGGTCACGGAAATCTTTGGAATAAAGGAGATTTGATATGGCAATTCCCAGACCTGAACACCCCAACCCGCAGTGGGAGCGTAAAACCTGGCGAAATCTCAACGGCACCTGGCAGTTTGAGATCGATCACGGCGTATCCGGCGAAGCGCGCGGATTGCCCGCCGCCCCTTCCCTTTCCGGCAAGATCACCGTTCCCTTCTGCCCGGAGAGCCGTCTTTCCGGCGTGGGCAACAAGGACTTTATGCGCTGCGTGTGGTACAAGCGTTCCATTTCCCTCACCCGGAAAGACCTGGCGGGACAGCGGGTGATCCTTCACATCGGCGCCTGCGATTTTGAGACCCACGTCTTTATTAACGGCGAAGAAGCGGGACAGCCCCACTTCGGCGGTTACGGCTCCTTCCAGTATGAGATCACCAAATTTGTCAAGCCCGGAAAAAACGACGTTACCATCGAAGCCATCGACGACATCCAAAGTCTGGTACAGCCCCACGGCAAGCAGTCCGCCAAATACGACTCCTACCGCTGCTACTACACCCGCACCACGGGCATCTGGCAGACGGTGTGGCTGGAATTCGTGCCGGAAAGCTTTATCGCCTACGCCCGGTTTGATCCGGACGTGGAAAACGGCACGGTCGCCGTGACGGCGGATCTGGCGGGGACGGGCGATTTTTCCGTAGAGGTCTATTACAAGGGCAAGCTCATGGGCAAGGCGGAAAAGAAAAACTGCGCCGTACGCGCCTGCGTGGATATAAAACTCAAGGAAAAGCATCTGTGGGAGATCGGTCACGGCAGATTGTACGATCTGATCCTTCGTTTCGGCGCTGACGAAGTTAAAAGTTACTTCGGTCTGCGCAGCGTTCGTATGGACGGAATGAAGTTTTTGCTCAACGGCAAAAGCGTTTTTCAGCGCTTGATCTTGGATCAGGGCTTTTATCCGGACGGCATCTGCACCGCCCCCACGGAAGCGGATCTGGTGAAGGACATCGACTGCGGCATCGCCGCCGGGTTCGAGGGCGCCCGGATGCACCAGAAGGTGTTTGAGCCCCGGTATCTTTATCACGCGGACAAAAAAGGCTATATCGTATGGGGCGAATACGGCTCCTGGGGGACGGACACTTCCGAAAGGAGCGCCGTATCCTATTTTCTGCCGGACTGGATCAGCACCGTTTTGCGCGACGTAAACCACCCCAGCGTCATCGGCTGGTGCCCCTTCAATGAAACATGGAACACCCGGGAGGGCAAGATCTCCAAAAGTCTGGAGACGGAAGTGCTTCGCATTATTTACGAAGAAACCAAGCGGGTCGATCCCACCCGCCCCTGCATCGACACCAGCGGCAATTATCACGTGGTCACAGACATTTTCGACGTGCATCTCTACGAGCAGGACCCTGCGATCTTCAAGGAAACCTACGACAAGCTGTGGCAGACCGGAGAGCTGGTGGATCGCTATAAGGAGCGCCAGACCTACCGGGGCGAGCCTGTTTTCGTTTCCGAATACGGCGGTATCGGCTTCAAACTGGAAAGCAACGACTATGACTCCGGCAGGAAGACGCAGTGGAGCTACGGCAAATCCGCCGGCTCCTATGAGGAATTCTACGACCGCTATAAGCGGCTGACCCACGCCATCATTGACAATCCCTGTATGTTCGGGCTTTGCTACACCCAGCTCACCGACGTAGAACAGGAACAGAACGGGCTTTTCACCTACGACACCCGGGAGCCGAAATTCGATCTGAAGATCTTAAAAAAGATCATGAAGAAAAAAGCGGCGATCGAAAAATAACGTTTCAAAGCGTCAAACAAAGAAAAACACCTGCGCGATCGCGCAGGTGTTTTTCTTTGTTGCCTGTCAGGCGGCGGGTCCCAGGATGACGGTGGAAAGCCCGGTCTCGTCGTTGAAATTGGCAAAGTAGTTCTTCAAGCGGACGATGTCCTTGCTGCTGACCACGCCGTCCCCGTTGGCGTCCGCCCCGGGGAAAATTTCCACGGTGGAAAGCCCGGTCTCGTCGTTGTAATTGGCAAAGTAGTTCTTCAAGCGGACGATGTCCTTGCTGCTGACTACCCCGTCCCCGTTGGCGTCGCCCCAGAGGAAGTCAGTGACGGTTACGGTGCCGGGAAGAACGGTGAAGACCACGTCCTCTTCCGCCTGGTTGACAGCTTCGAGGAGCAGGAAGCCGACTTCATA
>CAMPCJ010000078.1 GCA_946645685.1 uncultured Clostridia bacterium
GGCTTGCGGACGTGAAGGCGCTGTTTGTCACCCACTTTCACCCGGATCACGCCGGGCTGGCGGGGGAACTGCAGGAGCGGGGCGTTCCCCTGCTGCTGGCGGCGCATCAGCTGCCCTTTGTTCACGTTCCGGACGCCGTGTTCGCCCGGGAGAAGGGGCTGAACTACCGCCCGGTCAAGGAGGCTGACGCCCGCGTTTTTCCGTGGGAGGAGAGCCGGGAGCGGCTTATGGAGCTGGGCATCCGGGGAGAGATCCTGCCCACGTACAGTCACAGCCCGGACGGGGCGGCGCTGCTTCTGGACGACGGGACGGCGCTGGTGGGCGATCTGGAGCCGTATTCTTTTTTGGCGGGATATGAAAGCAACGAGAGCCTCGCCCGGGACTGGGACGTCCTTCTCGCGCGCCGCCCCAAGCGGATCTGCTTCGGACACGCCAACGAAAAGACGCTGTGAGACCCGACGGATCATTTGTATGTAATAATTTTTGTATTTTGTATAATACTTGCGTTTTTCTCACAAAAGTGATAGAATTTACCGGGCTTTTGAGCCAAATACGAGCAAACAGCAAAAAGGAGACGAAAATGGCGGAAAAGAACTTTCGCGCACCGGCGGTGCCGCTGATCACCCACGATCCCATGTTCAGCGTGTGGAGCTTCGGCACGCGCCTGACCGACGACAGCACCCGGCACTGGACGGGGGCGCGGCAGTATATGATCGGTGTGATCAGCATCGACGGAGAATTGTATGAATTTATGGGCAAGTTCCAGCCTCTGTCCGAGCGCTATCTGCCCGGGTATCCCAAGCTGGAGCAGGTCTCCTGCGAGATCCGCCCCATGACCACCCGCTACGCGTTTGAAAATGAAAAGATCCGGTTGGAGCTGACCTTTACGTCTCCCCTGCTTTTGAGCGACCTTTCCCTCCTCGCCCGCCCCGCCAGCTACATCACCTACCGGGTGAGCGCCCGGGACGGCAAGCCCCACGAGACGGAGCTGTACTTCGGCTTTTCCGGGGAATTCTGCGTGGACAACGTCCGGCAGGAGGTCTATTTCGGGAACGATACCCTCTCCACCTTCGTTTCCAGCGGCACCGAGCGGATGCTGGAATTCGCGGAGGACGATCACCGCATCGAATGGGGGACTTTTCACGTGGTGGCGCCCCACATGCTGCAAAACGTTCTGGGGCTGAATTATTTTCATCACAAGATCCATCTGGCGCACAACGATCTGAAAAACGGCGTCAACTCCTTCCACATTCCCGGGATGCGTCCCCACAACTACGGGACGGACTGGTATTCCAGCTACAAGAAGATGCCGCTGAACGAATACTACCCCACCATTACCTTAAACGAAAAGATCGACCTTGCCGAGGCGCCTTACGAAAACAAGATCGTCCTTTGCTATGACGACGTGAAGTCTCTGGAATACTTCGGCAAGCCCATTGACGCGTATTGGAAGAAGGACGGGGACGATTTCAATACCCTGATGCGCCGCGCCCTGGACGAATACCCCGTCATTATGGAGAAGGTGAAGGCTTTCGAGGATCAGCTTCTGGCGGAAGCCGCGGCGCTTTCCCCCAAATACGCCGACATCGTTTCCCTGGCGTACCGGCAAGCCATTGCCGGGCACAAGCTCACCTGGGCGGACGGGGAACTGCAGTTCGTTTCCAAGGAGAATTACTCCAACGGCTGCGCCGCCACCGTGGACGTGACCTATCCTTCCGTGCCGCTGTTTTTGAAATACGCGCCGGAGCTGGTGGAGGGGATGCTCAACCCCATTTTCAAGATGATCGAAAAGGGCTTGTGGCCCTATGAATTCGCGCCTCACGACGTGGGCACCTATCCCAAATGCAACGCTCAGGCGTACGGCTTCTACCTGCGGCACCGGCACACCGGGCGGGATCCCATCACCTTCCAGATGCCCGTGGAAGAATGCGGCAATATGCTCCTGTGCGTGGCGG
Source organism: uncultured Clostridia bacterium (assembly GCA_946645685.1). Classification (GTDB taxonomy): domain Bacteria; phylum Bacillota; class Clostridia; order Oscillospirales; family SIG627; genus RGIG5579. The sequence goes on from CAMPCJ010000078.1 coordinate 1,956, forward strand.
GGATCGCGGCGGCGGAAAAGCGGTACGACTACTTCACCAAGCACGAAGCCATTCTGCGGCAGTGGGCGGATTATCTGGTCAGGATCGGCTACGACCCGGACAACCAGCTTTGCACCGACGACTTCGCCGGGCATCTGGCGCACAACGCCAACCTGTCCGTGAAGGGCATTTGCGGCATCGCCGCCTTCGGGAAGATGCTCCGGGAGACCGGCAAGGAAGCGGAAGGCGACCGGTACGACAAGATCGCCCGGGAGATGGCTGCCACCTGGGAAAAGGAAGCCCTGGACGAGAGCGGCGACCACTACAAGCTGGCGTTCGATCAGGAGGGCACCTGGAGCGTGAAGTACAATCTGATGTGGGATCGCCTTTTGGATCTGAAGCTCTTCTCCGAAACGGTATATCAGAAAGAAACGGCGTACTACAAGACCAAATTCAGAAAATACGGTCTGCCTCTGGACAACCGGGCGGACTATACCAAGAGCGACTGGCAGCTGTGGGCGGCTTCTCTCACCGACGACAAGGAGCTGTTCGACGGCATTGTGGACCGGATGTGGGACTTTTTGTGCGACACCCCCGACCGCACGCCCTTCACCGACTGGTATTTCACCACCCGTCCTCTGGAGCGCGGCTTCCAGGCGCGCACCGTGCAAGGCGGCTTGTTCATGCCTTTGCTGAAACTGTAAAAGCGCAGCAAAAAAATCATCGTCCCGTTCGGGACGATGATTTTTTTGTTGTTGTTATTTGATCTTGTCTTTGGGGTTGTTGAGCAGCTCGTCCAGCTTCTTATAGCGGCGATAGGGGGCGGTGTAATCGGTGCCGGAAGGCTCGTAGGTCTTCTTGGTGCGCACCAGCCTCTTGCAGGCCTCCTCGATGGAGGGATACACGCCCACGCCCACGCCGGCGAGGATGGCGGTGCCCAGGCAGGCGGATTCCTTTTCCTGCAGGGTGGAGAGCCGTGCGCCGGTGACGTCCGCCTTGATCTGAGACCACAGGGGGCTGCCGGCGCCGCCGCCGGTGATGCGGATCTCCTGTGCCTTGACGCCTACGCAGTCCAGATTATCCTTCAGGGTAAAGGCGACGGATTCCAGGATGGCGCGGGCAAAATGTCCCTTGCCGTGGGCTAAGGTCACGCCGTAGAAGGCGCCCTTGGCGTCCGGGTTATACACGGGCATCACGGAGCCGGTGAAGTAAGGCAGCATCGTCAAGCCTTCCGCGCCGGGACCCGCCTGCTCCGCCAGCTCGTCGATCTCCTTAAAGCTCATATCCTGGGCGAAGGCGTTTCGGTACCACTTCAACACCATACCGGCGGTGGAAAGCCACATCAGCCGGACGAATTTGCCGGGGACGGCGTGGAGGTGAGTGGGGATGACGGAGGCGGGATCGTAGGCGGGATATTCGCTCGTGACCACGCTGATCGCCATGGCGGTGCCGGTCATTTCGCTGATGACGTTTTCGTCCACCACGCCCACGCCGATGGCGCCCGCCACCTGATCGAAGCATCCGGTGCAGACCTGGGCGCCTTCAAAGGTGCCGATGCGGGTGCCGGAGGGCAGAACGCGGGGCATCATGGAAAGATCCACGTGGAGGAAGTCCAGCATTTCCTTCCACCAGTCGCAGGTATGCACGTCCAGATAGAAGGAAGAGGACTGCACGGTGGGCTCGGTGACGAATTCCCCGGTGAGCGCCCACAGGATCCAATCTTCCAAAAGGAAGACGCGCCGGGTCTTCGCCCACACGTCGGGCAGGTGGCGCTGTACCCACAAAAGCTTGCAGGCAGGCCAGCCCGCGCTGGTTTCCGCCTGACCGGTGACGTTGTAAAGCCTTTCCTGGCCGAAGTGGGCGCGGATCTCGTCCGCCTCCTCCACGGCGCGCATATCCAGCCACACGATGGCGGGCATGGTGGGCACGCCCTTTTCATCCGTAAGGATGAGGGTCTCGCCCTGGGTATCCACGGCGATGGCGTCGATGGGCGCGGTCTTTTTGATCTCCTCGATCGCCTGACGGGTGATGCGAATATACTCCATCGCGTCGAATTCAATATAATCGCCGCGGGTGATGAGGGTGTAGTCCAGATTGGTTTCGGCAAGGCACTTGCCGTTTTCGTCGAACAAAACCGCTTTCAGAGAGGTGGTGCCGACGTCGATGCCCAAAAGATTCATAGCGTTTCTCCTTTTGAAAAAAGATGGGGGATCTACGGAAAATTCTACCACAAAGCCCGGGGAGTGTCAAGAAAAGCGGCGGCGGAAAATCCGTCGCCGCTTTCAAAACTCAGCGGATGAGATCTAAGCCGGTATAGCGGCAGAAGTATGCCGCCGCCGCTTCCACGTCGTCGTACACCAAGGCGTAATGGTTGGCGCCCACGTGTGACAGGAAGCGATCCATGGGCATATCCGGGACGATGCGCGCCATGGGATAGTAGGGACAGCCCATTTCCTGCAGGGGTGACGCCATGGGAGAGGCGGTGCCGCCGGTGAAATGGAGCCCCAGCTTCCCTTCCGGGAATTTCAGCGTGCGCGCCAGGGAAAGCCTGCCGGCGTTGAAGGACGCCTTATTGGTCAGATACCCGGGCGGATTTGCGTTGCCGGGAGCTTCCGGCCCGCTGACCTCGATGACGTTGCCCGTGAGAGAGGACGGCGCCATGCCGCAGGCGCCCACGTCCAACCCGTCTTGATGGAAGGTGCGCAGATCCACGTAGGCCGCCGTCTTTCCGCCGGAAAGCAGGTGCAGCAGGTACTGGGTGAAGATGACGGGAAGATCCGCCTCGCAGGAGGTGGTCACATCATTGCCCAAAACGGACAGGGGGATGCAGGCGGAAAGCCCGTAGCTCTGAGAAAACTCCGTATGGCAGCGCACGTCCAGGGCGCAAAGGCCGTATTCGGTCACGGTGTCCCACAGACCCAGGCACATCCGCACGATGCGATCCAGATGCTCCCCCGCCGAGCCGGAAAGCAGGGCGGTGACCCGCTCCTTCATAGCGGAAAAGGAGGCGGAAGCGGGATCACAAGCCTCCATCCGGCGTATCAGATCCGACCCGTCGAAGGTATAAACCTCCGTACCGAAGCGGCGGCGCAGCACGGACAGATCGAAGCCCGCGGCGGTGATGCCGTTGAAGTTCTGACCGTAAAAGCCGAACTTGGCGTTCCGCAAAAGGGAGATCGCCCGGGCGGCGTTTGCCAGGGCAAAGAAGCGCCCGTCCCGCTCTTCATCGGCGCTCTGCCCCACGAAAAGGGAGGCGGGAACGCCCATTTCCTGCAAGCAGCCGTGGAGAGCCGCGGCGGCGGGAGCGGCGGACATTTCCACGCGCCTGCCTTCCAGAACGAACTCATCCACGCACCAGATGGCAAGGGGTGAGCCGAAGAACTGCCGGGCGGCAATGCACGCCAGGCGCGGTTCCGACCAGGTGGTGGGATAGAGGACCGCCAGATCGTAGGCAAAGGGATGGTAGGCAAGGGACGCTTTTTCGGCGCCCGCCACGTCGCAGATGACGGGGGCGATCTCCACGTCCACGCCGGCCTTCCCCATCAGACGCGCCACCCGATCCAGCTGGGCGTCTGCTTCCGGGCGGCTGTACCCCTCACAGAAGAAGGGCAGGATCAGCGCTTTGGGGGCGCGCACGGCCTTACGCCTCCCGGATGGTGCGGCGGAGATACTGCGCCACTTCGGGAAGCACCACGTCGTAGGCGCCGGGAATGCCGCATTCCAGATTCATATACCCGTTAAAGCCGATCTCCTTCAGGGCGCCGAAGCACTCCTTCCAATCGGTTCTGCCGTAACCGGGCGCCAGACGGTTGCTGTCGCCCAGGTGAACGTGCTTGATCCACTTGGCGTTGTCCAGAACGGCGCCGCGCAGGTCGGTCTCTTCGATCGCCATGTGGAAGAAGTCCGCCAAAAGACCCATGTTCTTCGTGTTGGCGCTGTCCGCCTTTTCCAGCATGGCGCGGCAATCCTGGAGCCGGGTGAGATACTTGGTCTCATAGCGGTTGCAGGACTCGATGAGCATATACGCCCCGTCTTCCACGGTGGCGCCCAATTCGTTGATGATACCCACAAAGGTCTTCTGCTCGTCCTCCGGCATGGTCTGATAGGGATCGAACAGAGGCAGGGGATCCTGGGTACGGTACTCATATTCCATTTCGGTGATGGCGCCCAGCTTGTTCGCCACGGCGATGGAGCGCTTATACAGCTCGATGGTGTCCCGGGCGACCTTGGGATCCTTATCCATCAAATGCCCGTAGATGGGTCCGGTGAATACGAATTCGCAGGGCTTGACGCCGGTCTTTTCCTCCATTTGGAGCATTTCGTCCAAAAGGGCGTCGTCCCAGTCGGGATAGTCCACGAAGATCGCCATTCCGTCGTAACCGAATTGATGCAGAAGACGCGCCTTTTCCGTTAAGGTGGCGCCGGGTACCATATTGGCGGTGCAGGATAATTTCATACTCTTTCTCCTTTATGTCTTTTTAGGGAAAAGCGGAGCGACGGTGCCGCCGCTCCGCTTTTGATAAACGGGGATCAATATTTCTTCTGGAACATTTCCTGACGGATCATCTTGGCGAATTCAACGCCGCTTCCGCTCTGCATGATCTCGTCCACCTTCTTGTCGTCCAGGTTGTCGGCGATGGCGCCCAGCATTTCGATCCACTCGATGCCCTCTTCCAGCGCGTCGCGGCCGTCTTCCCGGTAGGGATACTGGTCGAAGGAGAACCAGCTGTCATAGCCCAATCTCTTGACCCAGTAGAGGTATTCGCAGGTCTCGATGGGATGGATGACGCCGGCGATGCAGTCGTCGTCCCAATAGCCGTAGTTGTCGTTCACGTGGCAGTGGAAGAGCTTGTCGCCGTACATCTTGATGACGGCGGCGGCTTCCGCGGGATTTTCGATCCCCATGAGGGAGTGACCGAAGTCCAGCGTCACGCCCAGGTTGTCCGCGCCGATCTCGTTGACCATCAGCAGCGTGGTGGCGGCGTCGGTCATGAAGGAGCGCATCTTGGGCTCACGGGGCTTATATTCGATGGAGAGCTTGATGTCCTTGCGGTAGTCGCAGCATTCCTTGATACCTTCCTGGATCCAGGTGCGGCGCTCCACGTAATCGGTGGTGAAGGGATAGTCGTAACCGTCCTGACCGTTCCAGATGGTGACGATCTCACCGCCCAGGTCGGCGCAGATATCCATCATGATCTTGGTATCGCGGATCGCCTGCTTGCGGATCTCGGGATCGGAAGAAGAAAAGGCGCCGTGACCCCACTTGCGCTGAGCGAAGTAGTCGGGAATGATGGAAACAAGCTGCAGACCGCTGTCCTGGATGAGCATTTTCATCTTGCCGGCGGAGGCTTCGGTGATGTGCCAGGTGCCGCAAAGCTCGCACCCGGTGATCTTCTTAACGGAGACCGCGCGCTTCAGCAATTCTTCCACGGTGTAATCATCGTTGTAGCCGCAAGCCATGTAACGGTCGGTAAACTGCCCTAAATTACTCAATTCGACGGAATACTTTCTTTTCATGTTTTCTCTCCTCACAGTCAAATTCGTCTACAAACGACGGGCGCGAAGGGGAATTACATCGTTGTAAATCGTATTTTCATTATAAAGGAGGATCCCCGCCTTGTCAAGAGCAAATCATTGACAGAATAAACG
>CAMPCJ010000079.1 GCA_946645685.1 uncultured Clostridia bacterium
GGCCGCGCCATGCAGATCGTTCATAACGAGGAGCAACTGCGCCACTACCTGAAAAGCGCCGTGGAGATCGACGAAGACAAACCCGTTCTGGTGGATAAGTACATCATCGGAAAGGAAGTGGAAGTGGACGCCATCTGCGACGGGCACGACGTGTTTGTTCCCGGCATTATGGAGCTGGTGGAACGTACGGGCATCCATTCCGGCGACTCCATCAGCGTTTACCCATCCTTCTCCATTTCCGACCGGGTCAAAGGCACCATCCTGGGGTACGCCAAGAAACTGGGACTTGGGATCGGCATTTTAGGGCTTTACAACATCCAGTTCATCGTAGACCGTGACGATCGCGTTTTCATTATCGAGGTAAACCCCCGTTCCTCCCGCACCGTTCCGTTCCTTTCCAAAGCGACCGGCTACAACCTTGCCGACATCGCCACTGAGGCCATTTTAGGCAAATCACTCAAAGAACAGGGGATCTTCGACCTCTATCCCCCCGAGAAAAAGCGCTTTTACGTCAAAGTGCCGGTGTTCTCTTTCAATAAGATCAAGGGTCTCGACGCCTATCTCTCGCCGGAAATGAAGTCCACGGGCGAAGCCATCGGCTACGACGACCAGCTCAACCGCGCGCTTTATAAGGCCCTGCAGGCGTCCGGGATGCATTTGCAGAACTACGGCACCGTGTTCGCCACCATTGCCGACGAAGACAAGGAGGAGGCTCTTCCGCTCATTCGCCGGTTCTATAACCTGGGATTTAACATTGAGGCTACCGCGGGCACAGCGAAATTTCTGAAAAGCAACGGCATCCGCACGCATATCCTCGGCAAGATCAGCGAGGGAAGCCACGAGATCCCGGAAGCCATCCGGCAGGGACACATCGCCTACGTGATCAATACCGGGGCGATAGAATCTTCCGCCGCGTTCAGCGACGGTCATGAGATCCGCAAGTACGCCACCGAGAGCAACACCACCATGTTCACCTCGCTGGATACCGTCAAGGTCCTGCTCGACGTTCTGGACGAGATCACCCTTCGCATCTCCACGATCGACGCGTAAGGACGCTATCGCGCTCCCCGACAGACTTCTGACAAAAAGAGGGAAGATTTGTGAAACGATCCGACTTTACCGTTATACAAAACGAAGCGTTGACCGCGACCGTGTTCCGTATGACCCTGCGCGGCGACACGGCGGCGATCACGGCGCCGGGACAGTTTGTCAACATCGCGCTCGACGGCTGCTATCTTCGCAGACCCATTTCCGTATGCGATCTGGAAGATGATCGCCTGACCATCATCTACAAGACGGTGGGGCGGGGGAGTGCGCGGATGTCCCGCTTATCACCCGGGGAGAAGCTCGACCTGCTCACCGGTCTGGGCAACGGCTACGATCTCTCGAAAAGCGGGGAAAGACCGCTTTTGCTCGGCGGCGGCGTCGGCGTTCCGCCTCTTTACCTCCTGGCAAAACGGCTGATCCAGCAGGGAAAACGCGTGGCGGCGGTCCTGGGCTTCAACACAAAAGACGAGGTGTTCGGCGAGGAGGCGTTCCTGAAACTCGGCGCGGACGTTACGGTCACAACGGCGGACGGCTCTTACGGGCGCAAAGGCTTTGTCACCGACGCGCTTCCGGCGGAATACTCTTATTTCTATACCTGCGGTCCCGAGCCGATGCTCAAGGCGGTTTACCGGGCAACCGAAACCGACGGACAATTCAGTTTTGAAGAGCGTATGGGCTGCGGATTCGGCGCCTGTATGGGCTGCAGCTGCAAAACCGTGACCGGTTACAAGCGCATTTGCCGCGATGGCCCGGTCCTTGAAAAGGGGGAGATCCTGTGGAACGATTGAAAACCGAACTTTGCGGCATCCCGCTGGATAACCCTGTGATCCCCGCTTCCGGTACATTCGGTTTCGGGCGCGAGTTTGCCGAACTGTATGATATCAACGTGCTCGGCACCTTTTCTTTTAAGGGTACGACCCGTGAGAGCCGTTTCGGCAATCCGACGCCCCGCATTGCGGAGTGTACGGCGGGTATGCTGAACGCGGTGGGACTGCAAAATCCCGGTGTGGAGGCTGTGATCGCGGAGGAACTGCCCCGCATGAAACAGTTCTTCTCCAAACCGGTCATGGCGAATGTTTCCGGGTTTTCGGTGCAGGAATACGTCGAAACGACCGCCCTGCTGGATCGCGAGGAGCAGGTGGGGTGGCTTGAAGTAAACGTATCCTGCCCGAACGTGCACGGCGGGGGTATGAGCTTCGGCACGGATCCAGAAGCCGCATCCACGGTCACGCGGGCGGTGAAGGCGGTCACGAAGAAACCCGTTATCGTCAAACTGTCTCCCAACGTCACCGATATCGTTGCCATTGCCAAAGCCTGCGAGGATGCGGGCGCGGATGGCATCAGCCTGATCAATACCCTGCTTGGCATGCGGATCGATCTGAAAACGGGGCGCCCTGTTCTCGCCAACCGCACGGGCGGCTTTTCCGGTCCGGCGGTGTTCCCCGTGGCGCTTCGGATGGTTTATCAGGTGGCGTGCGCGGTCGGGATCCCGGTGGTCGGCATGGGGGGCGTATCCTCGGCTGAGGATGTGATCGAGATGATGATGGCAGGCGCCGTCGCCGTGGAAGTGGGCGCGGCAAATCTGGTGGATCCTTTCGCGTGCAAGAGGATCATTGAGACCCTTCCCGAGGTCATGGATCGCTACGGCATTCGCACGCTGCGGGAGATCATCGGTACTGCGGCAAGATCCGACGCGTAGGAAAAAGCGGCGCGTTGGATCATACCCTTTTTATCCGCCATTTGTATGGACTGTTTTGGAAAGGAGAGGGGGAAAGGGAAAAGCGGGCGGCCGGGATCAGGCGCCCCTTTTCCTCCCCTGAAAAAGATATGGGAAAAGACGTAATAGTGGCATGCGATTTTAACAGCGCCGAAAAGACGTTTGCGTTTCTGGATCGGTTTAAGGAGCGCAAGCCGTTTGTGAAAATCGGTATGGAGTTATACTATGCCGAAGGCCCCGCCATCGTGCGCGAGCTGAAACGGCGGGGTCACCGGATCTTTCTGGATCTGAAGCTGCACGATATTCCGAATACCGTAAAAAAAGCGATGGCGGTGCTTTCGCAGTTGGATGTGGACATCTGCAATCTGCACGCCGCCGGCACCCGGGAGATGATGGAAGCCGCCCTGGAAGGGCTGACCCGCCCGGACGGCACGCGCCCGCTTCTCATCGCCGTGACCATGCTGACCTCTACCGATCAAACCAGTATGGAACGGGATCTTTTGATCCGCCAGCCCCTTGACCGTGTGGTCATGCACTATGCCCTCACGGCGCGGGACGCGGGTCTGGACGGCGTGGTCTGCTCACCTCTGGAGGCGGAGCGGGTGCACGAAGTTTGCGGCGCGGGCTTTCTGACGGTTACCCCCGGCGTTCGTTTTGCCGAGGGAGATAAGGGGGATCAAAAGCGCGTGGCCACGCCCGCTATGGCAAAAAAGATAGGCTCCGATTACATTGTGGTCGGCCGCCCGATCACGGCGGCGGAAGACCCGGTCGCAGCTTATGAACGCTGTTTACAAGATTTTATCGGTTGAAAGGAGAAAACCGGAATGCAAGATCTGAAAACAAAAATCGCCCGTGATTTGCTTGCGATCCAAGCCGTCTTTTTCCGTCCGGAAGAACCCTTTACCTGGGCGAGCGGCATCAAAAGCCCCGTGTATTGCGACAACAGACTGACGCTGACCGCTCCCGCCGTTCGAACCGACGTGGAGGAAGGGCTGGCAACACTCATCCGCAAGCATTATCCCGCCGCTGAAGTGCTTATGGGGACCTCAACGGCAGGCATCGCCCACGCCGCCATTACCGCGCATTTGCTGGGCCTTCCCATGGGTTACGTGCGCTCCGGCGCTAAGGATCACGGCAGGCAAAACCGTATTGAAGGGAAATTGGAGCCGGGACAAAAGGTGGTGATCGTGGAAGATCTGATCTCCACGGGCGGAAGTGTGATCGAGGTGGCGGAAGCCCTGCGGGAAGCAGGCGCCGACGTGCTTGGCGTCGTTTCCATTTTCACCTACGGGATGAAGAGGGGGCTGGAGCGTCTGGCGGGCGCCGGCGTGAAGAACGTCTCCCTCACCGATTTTGACTGCGTGGCGCAGGTGGCGGCTGAAACCGGTTTCATAAAGCCCTGTGACGTGGCGCGCCTGATCGCTTTCCGCAACGATCCCTCGGACGAGAGCTGGATCGGAGGCGCGAAATGAGAAGCCTGATCGATATTTTGGATCTTTCCGTTGCCGAGATCGAGGAACTGATGGATCTTGCCGAGGATATCATCGCGCACCCGGACGCGTATGCGCACCGTCTGGCGGGCAAAAAACTGGCGACCCTGTTTTTTGAGCCCTCAACCCGCACCCGGATGAGTTTTGAAGCCGCCATGTACGAGTTGGGGGGGAACGTCATTTCCATGTCCAGCGCCGCCTCCTCCTCAGCTTCGAAAGGCGAGAGCGTTGCCGATACCGTGAAAACCGTTTCCTGCTACGCCGATATCATAGCGATGCGCCATCCCAAAGAGGGCGCCGCGCTGGTGGCGTCAAAGAACGCGAGCGTTCCCGTCATCAACGCGGGCGACGGCGGCCATTGCCATCCCACACAGACCCTTGCCGATCTCCTTACGATCAAGCGTGAGAAGGGCGGCTTTTCAAACCTGACCGTCGGTCTTTGCGGCGATCTGAAATTCGGGCGTACCGTGCATTCGCTTATCCAGGCGCTTGCCCGCTACGAGGGCGTCAGATTTGTCCTCATCTCTCCCGAGGAACTCAAGGTGCCCAGCTACGTCAAGCGCGACGTGCTGGCTTGCCGCGGGATCCCTTACGAGCAGACTACCGATCTCGGAAGCGCTCTGCCGTCTCTCGACATCCTCTATATGACCCGTGTTCAGCGGGAACGGTTTTTCAACGAGGAGGATTATCTGCGATTAAAGGATCGGTACGTTCTGACCCCGGAAAAACTGAAGGATGCGAAGCCCGACCTTTCGATCATGCACCCGCTGCCGCGGGTCAATGAAATCAGCGTGGCGATAGACGAGGACAAGCGCGCCTGCTATTTCAAGCAGGTCAAATACGGGAAATATATGCGCATGGCGCTGATCCTCAAACTGTTGAAGGAGGCTGAAGATGTACATTGATTCGGTTCGCAACGGTATGGTCATAGACCATATCTCAGCCGGCTACGGGATGAAGCTTTATGATCTTTTAGGACTGGACGATCAGGACGTTTCGGTCGCCATCATCAAAAACGTTTCCAGCCGGAAGATGGGGAAAAAGGATATCATCAAAATAGACGCCGATATTCCGATCAGTCTTGACGTGATCGGCTACGTAGATCCGGGCGCTACGGTCAATATCATCAAAAACGGCGAATTGGTGGAGAAAAAAGCCATGGCTCTGCCCGCTGAGTTATGCAACGTTCTGCGCTGTAAGAATCCCCGGTGCATCACCTCTACCGAGCAGGAACTGCCGCATATCTTTCGTCTTACCGATCCGGAGCATAAGGTCTATCGCTGCGTCTGGTGCGAAACGAAGGCGGAGTAAACAGCAAAAGCAAAAGAACCACATAGAAAAAACGGCGTCTCATTCCTTTTGACCGTTTTTATGATCGAAGGACGATCCCGAAAAAGCCCCGTCTCAGGACGGGGCTTTTTCAACGGGATCGATCCGCCGTCCCCCGGGGACACATATAAAACTTGAAAAAAGCGGGGCCTTGTGTTATAGTCAATTTACGGCGTAAGTTTTTTGACAAAATCGATCCACCCCGCGAATTTGCGGTCTACCCGGCGGGGGAAAAGGGAGAGCGTGAAGATGAAACGAATCGGAGGGGTCATTCTGGCTATGGTATGCTGTTTGTCGCTGTTTGGCGGATGCGGCAAAAGCCGCGGAGAAGAAACGATCACAAACCGGGCAATCCCCCTTGAGGACGTCACGGATTTTTACTACACGTATGAAAATATCAATTTTAACGCTTACTTCCAAAGATACCGGTTTTACAGGGAGGACGGGAAGTATTATTTCCTGCACGAGACCCGGGAGAGACCGGGGCAATACGGACCCGCTACGGAAGCGGACGTAAAGCGCGCCGGGACGTTTGAAATAACGGCGGAAGAGTGGAAGGACTTCTTGGCTTATCTGAAGGACGGTACGGTGAGCGCAAAGACGGATTCCGCGGCATCCGGCGGCTCAGGTCCCTGGACCTTCCTCTATTGGAAAAACGATAAAGGAAGGGATCGGGCGTTTGCGTTTCCGGATCATGATACAAGAAACCGGTTTGAGGCGTTCTGCGCTTCGCTTGCGCAGGGCGAGCGTTGACAGGCGGCATCCGGCGGCGTCGGGAAGGAAAATATGAGAAAGATAAAAGTGCTTAGGATCAGTTACCGCCCGGGCTACGGCGATATGACTGGAGAATTTCACGAGAGATCGCTGGAAACAGATCGGAACGGGAAGTGGACTTTCGTTTGCGCCGACCGCGCGTTTTATGACAAACCCATCGTAAAAACCACCTTTGCGGTTTCCGGGTCGGCAGCCGAACAACTCGAAGACTTTCTCTCAAAAAAGAATATTCTCTCTTTGGAGGATCGCCCCAAAAGCGATCTTTTTGCCACGGATTACAGCCCGTGGAGTTGGCATATCGATTATGAGGTGTCGTCCTTCGGAAGGGTCAAACGGGTTTTTTGCAGCATCGAAGAATATAAAAAATACTCGGGACGGGATCTTGCGGCGTTAAACGAACTGCGCGAAAAGTTTGAGGCTGTTCGCGGAGAGAAGCTCTCGGAGACGAGCCGGGAGGAGTGAACGCCATACGGGCGGCTCGCCCTTCCGGGAAGAGAATGAGGGGATCGTTTTGGAGAAAAAAGCGCTTGTTTACGTGCACGGAAAAGGCGGAACGGCAGGGGAAGCGGAGCATTTCAAGCCGCTTTTTCCCGGCTATGACGTGATCGGGATCGACTATCAGGGCTCTTTGCCTTGGGAAGCGGGGCGGGAGATCCGGGAAGCGGTGGAGAGCCTTTCCTGCCGCTATGACCGGATCGAGTTGATCGCCAACAGCGTCGGCGCCTTTTTCGCCATGCACGCGGGGATCGAAGAAAGGATCCTCCGCGCCTATTTCATTTCTCCCGTTGTGGATATGGAGCAGATGATTTTGGATCTTATGGCGGCCTCGGGCGTAACGGAGCGATCGCTTCAAGAACAAGGGATCATCCCCACCCGTTTCGGCGAGGATCTTTCCTGGGAATACTTGTGCTTTGTGCGGACGCATCCCATATCCTGGCGCGTTCCCACCGCCATTCTTTACGGCGAAAGGGACGCGCTGATCCCGCGGGATCGGGTCAGCGCCTTTGCCGGCGCCCATCACGCGTCTCTTACGGTGATGGAGCGGGG
>CAMPCJ010000080.1 GCA_946645685.1 uncultured Clostridia bacterium
TCAAGGACGTGGCGGTCATCGGACTGCCGGACGCCCGCCTGGGCGAGATCGCCGCTGCCATCATCGAAGTGAAGGAGGGCGTGACGTGTACCGAAGAGGAAATAGCCGCCTTCTGTGAAGGAATGCCCCGGTACAAACGTCCCCGTCGTATCATCTTTGACCGTGTACCCCGGAATCCCACCGGCAAGATCGAAAAGCCGGTTCTGCGTCAGAAGTACTGCAAAGGAAGCCTTGTGGAAGTACAGATCAACGGATGACTAATAAGGAGATAAAATGTTTATTAAGATCCTGCTTTTGGTTTTGTTTTTCGGGACGATGATCGGCATCGGGATCTATTCCCGCCGCCACGCCACCGACGTGAACGGATTTGTGTTGGGAGGGCGCTCCGTGGGCCCCTGGCTCACCGCTTTCGCCTTCGGCACCAGCTACTTTTCCGCTGTGATCTTCGTGGGCTACGCCGGTCAGTTCGGATGGAACTTCGGCATTGCCGCCACCTGGATCGGCATCGGCAACGCCCTCATCGGATCTTTGATGGCGTGGGTCGTCTTAGGGCGCCGTACCCGCATTATGACCCAGCACATGGACGCCGCTACCATGCCCCAATTCTTTCAGGCGCGCTTTGACAGTCCCGCTTTGAAGATCGCGTCCTCCTTCATTGTCTTTGTTTTTCTCATTCCCTATACCGCGTCGCTCTATAACGGACTTTCCCGCCTGTTCGGAATGGCGTTCAACATCGACTACTCCATCTGCGTGATCACCATGGCGATCCTCACCGGGATCTATGTCATCGCCGGCGGCTATATGGCGACCGCCATCAACGACTTCATCCAGGGCATCATTATGCTGGTGGGCATCGTGGCGGTGATCGCCGCCGTTTTGAACGGACAGGGCGGCTTCACCGGCGCCCTGGCGAAGCTCGGCGCCGTTTCCGATCCCGCCGTCAGCGAAACGCCCGGTATTTTCAACTCTTTCTTCGGGCCGGATCCTCTGGGCTTGCTCGGCGTGGTGATCCTCACGTCCCTGGGCACCTGGGGTCTGCCGCAGATGGTGCAGAAGTTCTACGCCATCAAAAGTGAGAGATCCATCCAGAAAGGCACGGTCATTTCCACCGTCTTTGCCTTTGTGGTGGCGGGGGGCTGCTACTTTTTGGGCGGCTTCGGCAGACTGTTCGGGGACAAGGTGAACGTGAAGACCGACGGCTTTGACGCCATTGTGCCCGCCATGCTGCGGGATCTGCCCGACATCCTCATCGCCGTGGTGGTGGTGCTGGTGCTCAGCGCGTCTATGTCCACCCTGTCTTCCCTGGTTTTGACCTCTTCCTCCACCCTGACGCTGGACTTCATCGCCCCCATGACCCGGGGAAGGATGGGTGAGAAGAAAAAACTTCTCGTGATGCGGCTTCTGGTGGTGGCGTTTATTGCCGTTTCCGTGGTGATCGCCATCGTTCAAGCCAAATCCAACGTCACCTTTATCGCGCAGCTGATGGGCATTTCCTGGGGCGCTCTTGCCGGTGCGTTCCTGGCGCCCTTCCTCTACGGCTTGTATTGGAAGAGAGCCACCAAGGCGAGCGTTTGGGTCAGCTTTGCTTTCTCCAGCTTGGTGATGATCGCCAATATGCTCTGGCGCCCGTATTTTCCGAAACTGCTCCAGTCGCCCATCAACGCCGGCGCGTTCTGTATGATCGCCGGGATGATCCTGGTGCCGCTGGTCAGCCTTGTAACGCCCCGCCTGCCCAAGGAGAAGGTGGAGGCGATCTTCTCTTGCTATGAAAAACGTGTCAGCGTTCCCGTGACCGACGCCATTGCCGATGAAGGGGAAGCTGAGAAAGGGGATAACGCATGAAACAATTATTGCTGGGGAACGCCGCCGTTGCCCGCGGACTGTATGAGGCGGGGTGCCGGTTCGTTTCCAGCTATCCCGGTACGCCCAGCACCGAGATCACCGAGGAGGCAGCCAAGTACGACGAGATCTACGCGGAATGGGCGCCCAACGAAAAGGTCGCCATGGAAAGCGCTTTCGGGGCGAGCCTTGCCGGTCAGCGCAGCTTTTGCGGTATGAAGCACGTGGGGTTGAACGTGGCGGCGGATCCGCTGTTCACCCTCTCCTACACCGGGGTCAACGCCGGTATGATCATTGCCGTGGCGGACGACGCGGGGATGCACTCTTCTCAGAACGAGCAGGATTCCCGTCACTATGCCCGGGCGTCCAAGGTGCCGATGCTCTCTCCTTCGGATTCGGCGGAAGCCCTCGCTATGACGCGCGCCGCCTATGAGATCAGCGAGACCTTTGATACGCCGGTGCTTTTGAAAATGTGCACCCGTGTTTCTCACTCCCAAAGCCTGGTGGAAACCGCGCCCCGGCAGGAGTTTGAAAAGCACTATGAAAAGGACGGCGCCAAGTACATCATGATGCCCGGCAACGCCAAAAAGCGCCACCCCGTGGTGGAAGAGCGCACCGCTAAGCTGAAGGCTTTTGCCGAGACGTGTGAATGGAACCGCCTGGAGGCGGGCGCGGATCATGCCATCGGCATCGTCACCGATTCCACCTGCTATCAGTACGTGAAGGAAGCGTTGGGCGATACCTATCCCGTTTTGAAGATCGGGATGGTCTGGCCGCTGCCCGACAAAATAATGACCGCTTTTGCCGAATCGGTGGAAAAGGTCGTCGTCGTGGAGGAATTGGACGGCTTTCTGGAGCAGCATCTGCACGATCTGGGCATCCCCGCCCGGGGCAAGGAGATCTTCTCCCCCATCGGTGAATACAGTCAGAATACCATCCGGAAAGCCTTCGGGAAGGAAGCGCCGGAGGGCGTTGCCCTCAACGCGCCTATCCCGCCCCGGCCGCCCGTGATGTGCGCCGGTTGTCCCCACCGCGGCTTGTACTACGTTTTGAAGAAACTGAAGCTCACCGTCTTAGGCGACATCGGCTGTTATACCCTGGGCGCCGTACCCCCGCTGGGGGCGGTGGACTCCACCATTTGTATGGGGGCGTCCGTTTCCGGCACCCACGGCTTTGTGAAGGCGCTGGGATCGGCGGCGCAGAAAAACACCGTCGCGGTCATCGGGGACTCCACCTTTATGCACTCCGGTATGACGGGGCTGGTGAACGTCGCCTATAACGATTCCAAAGCCACCGTTATCATTCTGGACAACTCCATTACCGGCATGACCGGGCATCAGCAAAATCCCACCACCGGTAAGAATTTGAAGGGCGATCCCGCCGCCGCCGTGGATCTGGAAACGCTCTGCCGCGCCATCGGCATTCCCAGTGTCCGGGTGGTGGATCCCTACGACCTGGCGGACGTGGAAAAGGCGGTCAGGGAGGAGCTGGAAAAGCCCTGCGCCTCCGTCATTATTTCCCGCCGTCCCTGCGCTCTTTTGAAATACGTAAAGCACCCGGGACCCATCCCGGTGGACGCCGAGAAATGCCGTGCCTGCGGCGCCTGCATGAAGATCGGCTGTCCCGCCCTGAGCCTGCGGGATAAAAAGATCACGCTGGATCAAACCCTTTGCACCGGCTGCGGCGTTTGCACCCAGCTGTGCAAGTTCGGCGCTTTGGGAGGTGACAAATAATGACTACGAAGAACATCATGATCGTCGGCGTGGGCGGACAGGGGAGTCTTCTGGCGTCCAAGCTTTTGGGGCGTCTGCTCATCACCCGCGGCTTTGACGTGAAGGTATCCGAGGTCCACGGAATGAGCCAGCGGGGCGGCAGTGTGGTCACTTACGTGCGCTACGGCGACAAGGTCTATTCCCCCGTCATTGACAAGGGGGAGGCGGACGCCATCGTTTCCTTTGAGCTTTTGGAGGCCGCCCGCTGGACGGAGTATCTGAAAAAAGACGGCCGGATCATTTGCAACACGCAGAAGATTAATCCCATGCCCGTGATCACCGGGGCGGCAGAATATCCTGCCGGTCTGGAAGAGAAAATGCGGGCGGCAGGCATCGATCTGGACGCCATCGACGCCCTTTCCCTGGCGGAAGAGGCGGGCAGCGCGAAAGCGGTGAACCTGGTGCTGATGGGACGGCTTGCCCGTCGGCTGGATTTTTCCGATGAAGCCTGGGAAAAGGCCATTGAAGAAAGCGTTCCCCCCAAGTTCATCGAATTGAACAAGAAAGCCTTCCATCTGGGCAAGATGGCGTAAGGCGCAAAAAAAGAACCTCCGGGAGGAGGTTCTTTTTTTCGGCGTTTGTCACGCCTGAGTGAACTCGTCTTTGCCCACGCCGCACAGGGGGCAGACAAAGTCTTCGGGCAGATCCTCGAACTTGGTGCCGGGAGCGATGCCGTTGTCGGGATCGCCGACTGCCTCGTCATATTCCCAGCCGCATACGTTGCAGGTGTACTTTGCCATGATCTTTCTCCTTTTCTCGTTATTGAATGGGTTCAAAGTCAGCGGCGCCGTGCTTGCACAGGGGACAGACGAAATCGTCGGGCAATTCATCCCCCTCGTACACATAGCCGCAGATCTTACAGACGTAGCCCTTCTTGCCCTCGGTTTGGGGCTTGGGCTTTACGTTGTCCTGGTAATAGGCGTAGGTCATGGTGGGCTTATCGCTGAGCACCCGCGCCTCCGTCACACGGCAGATGAACATCCCGTGGGAGCCGATGTCCACTTCCTTTTCCACCTCCAGGGACAGAAACGCGTTGGCGTATTGGGTGAGGAAGGGAAGACCGTTGTCAGAAAACGCTTTCTCCATCCCCTCGAACTTATCCACCGTCCGTCCCGACCGGAAGCCGAACCGCTCGAAGACGGCGAAGGGCGCGGCGGTGGACAGGCAGTTCACGTTCATCTTGCCGGTTTGGCGTACCACGTGATAGGAATAATTCTTCTTGTTGATGCAAACCGCCACCCGGTTGGGGGAGTCCGATACCTGGGTCACGGTGTTCACGATCAGCCCGTTGTCCCGCTTACCGTCGTTGGTGGTGACGACATACAGACCGTAGCCCACCCGGTACAGGGCGGTAAGGTCGTTTTTGTTTGCCTTTTGATTGTCCCGCGCCTCGTATTCCAGGCAAAGGGCGTCGGCAAGAGCCTCCAGCGCTTCCCGGCTTTCTTCGTTTAAGGCGGATCGGATGGTCACGCTCTCCGGGAGAATGGTCAGATCCTTGCATCCCTCCAGCATTCCCTTGATGGTCTTGCTCGCCATAGGCGCCCAGGTGCCGTTTTCAATGATGGCAAGAGTCCGGTTGGAGAAGTTTCGCTCCGTCAAATGCTCGATGAAGGTGCGCATAAAGGGAAAGACGCCGGCGTTGTAAGTGGTGGTGGCGAGGACGATCTTGCCGTACCGGAACGCGTTGGCGACGCTCTGCGCCATATCCGTCCGGGCAAGATCGGCGATCTCCACTTTGGGGCAGCCCTTTTCCCGGATCTTTTCCGCCAGAAGCTCCGCGGCGGCGCGGGTATGCCCGTAAACGGAGGTGTAGGCGATGAACACGCCGTCCGTTTCCACACCGTAGGAAGACCAGGTCTTATACAGATCGACGTAATGCCCCAGATGATCCGTCAGCACGGGTCCGTGGAGGGGCAGGATCTTTTGGATGGGCAGCTCCGCCGCCTTTTTCAAAACGGCTTGCACCTGGGCGCCGTATTTGCCCACGATGCCGATGTAATAGCGCCGCGCCTCGTCGTCCCAATCTTCTTTAACGTCCCGGGCGCCGAATTTGCCGAAGCCGTCGGCGGAGAAGAGGATCCCCTCCGTCTCTTCCCAGGTCATCATCACTTCCGGCCAGTGGACCATGGGGGCAAAGACAAAGCGCAGGGTGTGCGCGCCCAGCGAGAGCGTGTCCCCCTCTTTCACGACAAGTCTGCGCTCCTCAAAGCCTTCCCCGTAAAACTGCTCCATCATGGCAAAGGTCTTGGCGTTCCCCACGATGGTCGCGGCGGGATAGGCGCTGGCAAAGGCGAGAATGTTGGCGGAGTGATCCGGCTCCATGTGCTGGATCACCAGATAATCCGGCGCATCGCCCGCCATGACCTCCCCGATCCCGTCCAGCCATTCGTGACCGAAACGTGCGTCCACCGTGTCCATGACGCAGCTTTTTTCGTCTCGGATCACGTAGGAGTTGTACGCCATGCCGCCCGGCACTTTGTACTGACCCTCAAACAGGTCGATGGCGTGGTCGTTCACGCCCACGTTGAAAATGCTCTTTGTAATACGCTCTGCGGTCTTCATATTTTCTCCTGCCTTTCCAAGGTTTTCTGACAGTGTCATTATACCGAATAAAGGCGCTTGCCGTCAAGCGTTTCTTTTGCGCTTTTTCCTTGCCCTCTCCTGCAATCCGTCGTTGACAAAAAAACGGGACAATGGTAAAATATCTTTGTATAAGGTTCATCCTCATGGAGAGGAGAAAGGATTGTTTATGAGATTGCTGAAACGGACGCTTTCCATTTTGCTGGCGGCTTGCATGGCGCTTTTGTTCCCGCTTTCCGCTCTGGCGGACGAATTGCCCTACGTCCCCTTCGATCCGGATCAGTTCGTTTTTCTGGTGGAGACGACTGCCGCTTCCGTAAAACGCGGCGACGTGATCGACGTGACCATCCGTCTTTCGACCAATACGGGCTTTACGGAACTGTCCATTACGCCGGTGCTCGACGACGGCTTGTCCCTGACGGGGACGCCGGTCAACGGCGTCGTGGCGGCAAGCTCCGGCAACGGCTTTACTTTCTCCAGCTCCTCTGCGACGAAGGTGACCGGGACGCTGGTGACCTTTTCCGTGCTGGTCGCAAACAACGCGCCGGAGGGAAAGGCTTCCGTCAGTTTTACCGTAAACTCCCTGAAGAAAGCGGGCGGCGCGTCCGTTCAGGCAAAAGCCATTACCATCAACAAGCTGGATCTCCAGATCCCCGCTTTGGCGGGAGACTGCGAGCATCAATACGTTGTGGAGATCGTGACGGCGACCTGCACCCAACCCGGCGGCAAGCGCTATACCTGCTCTTTGTGCAGCGACAGTTATTTTGAACAGGAGACACCCGCCCTGGGACACGCCTGGGGCGCCGTCACCTACACCTGGGCTGACGACCATTCCACCTGCACCGCCACCCGCACCTGCACCCGCGATGCTTCCCACGTGGATACCGAAACGGTGACCGCGACTTCTCAGGTGAAGCAGAACGCTTCCTGCACCGATCCCGAGATCACCACCTACACCGCGACCTTTACCAACACGGCCTTCTCCACCCAGACTAAGGACGTTGAGACCGCCGCCGCCCCCGG
>CAMPCJ010000081.1 GCA_946645685.1 uncultured Clostridia bacterium
CCGCCCTGGGCAAGGGAGCCCCTGCCGCCGGTGGCGTCGCTGCAGTCCGGCTCCAGCATGGTGGCAAGCAGAATGCCCGTTTCCTGCGCCAGGGGGATCACGATGGCGCCCTTGGGGAAGGTGACGCGCTTTTCCTCCGTGAGGAAGGCGCGCTTGGAGCTGCCGAAGTACTGCTTCAAAACGGCGCTTCCGCCGGCGGGCAGCTCACTGTACCGGATCCCGTTGCTCTGCAGGATCCCCAGCACTTTTTCCTCCCACGCCCGTCCTTTGGGCAACACGTACGCGGTGGGGTAGGGACGGCTCCGCAGAGGCGTATCGAAGAAGTACATCTTTGTGATATGCTCGCCGTCGATCAATTCGCCCGTTTCCAAGTTGTAGATCGGACGGCGGACGGAAAGCGCGGTGTCTTCATTTTTGGAAATGTCCGTGGTGAGGACGAACTTGCGTTCCGGGTCATATTTTTTGCCCGCTTCCCGGATGCGCTCCCGCTCCGCTTTCACGGCGCGGCAGATGGAGTCCCGGTTTGCCAGGGCGAAGCGGAGAATGGCGTGGACCGTGGCGACCTGCCCAGCCACCCGGCGCAGGAACGCCTGCTTGCCGCAGTGGTTGCCGGGGGTCTCAATGAGAATGGTCAAAGAGCCCAGCAAGCCGAAGTAAAGCCGGCCGGTGGAAGGATCCATGGCGTTGGCGATGCAGAGCTTGGTATCGTAGTTGGCGTCGGGATAGGTGGTGACCCGAAAGCCTTCTTTCTGCACCTGGTCAAAGGCGTTCGCCAGAAGATCCAGATTCCACCGATCGATTTCCCTGCCGTTGTTGATGCCAGCCGCTACGCCCAGCATCAGATCATCGAAGGGACCGGTTTTGGGACCGGGTTTTCTGGTATACTCGTGCCCGTCTATCACCACCTCGGGGCGGAACAGGCGGTACAGACGCTGGATGGCTCGAATCTCCACGCTTTCGGACAAAACGAAGTCCCGGTTGAGGTTGATGCCCAGCGCCACTTCGTTGCGGATGTAATCCCGTGCGCCGTCCACGTTGATCCGGGGCACCATGACCACGTCCAGATCCTGCAGCCATTCCTTGCCCTTGTTTCCGCTCAACGCGGCGACCATCGCCATGGCGCCGTCGCACGCGCCGGTTTCGTTGCCGTGGATCTGCGCCTGATAGTGGACGGTCAGGCGGCGGTTTTTCTTCATGATGGCGGCGGCTTCCTCCACCGTGCGGGCGCTTCTCAGATCCGTTTTGGTGAAGATGACCGCGGGGATCTCCAGACCGTACCCCTGCGAGCGTTCCAGCGTGAACAGGTAACCGTTGTTGTCCGCCGAAACGTGCTTTTTCAAATAGTTCATCAGGTCTTCGTGGGTGGCGCCGCGATCCGGCTCTTTGTGAAGACCGGGGGTGATGAACAGATCCTTGTATTGAGGCCACTGTTCGGGATCCACCGAAAGGACCTTTTCCAGCACCTCGTCGTTATGATTGAACATCGGGAGAGGCTGTTCATAGCCGAGTCCCGTTTTTTTGATGGGGTCAAAGCGGATCTCACAGCCCGCCGCCGCTTTTTCTTCGGAAAACCAGAAGGCTTTGGTGCGGTCAAAGTACCCCTCGCCCGTGCCTTGGAGATGGTAGTCCCCTACGGGCAGATCAAAGAAAACGTAGGTATTTTCCTTCTTTCCAAGCTCCGTGCGGGACGGCTTGATCTCCTCGCCGGTCAAAAAGCCCTTGCCGAAGGTGAACGTTACGTCCCCCGGCACGCTGACGCGCAAGCAATTTCTTTCCATATTCTTCCTCCTGTTGTGATCTGCCGATAGTGTATCATTCGATCTCTTTTCACGCAATGATTTTTCGATACTTTTTACGGTGTTGAATAAATCCGAGTCTTCCTCTTTTCAATTTAAAGCGCTCTTTTGCTGATGAAATACCCCGGCAGTACCACCAGAGCAAAGAACAGGAGACTGATCCAGGTGAAGACCTTGATGAATCTGCCGCCCTTTCCGGGATATTCCCGCACGTACAGCCGGTAGTTGATCACCGACGCCAGGGATCCGATGATGGTCACCAGCCCCGCGGAATCCAGCCCGTAGAGGAGAGCGCCCCGGTTTTCCGCAAAGGGATACAATACGATGGCGGCGGGCACGTTGGAGATCACCTGGCTTGCCAGAATGCTCACGAAATACTCCCGTCCGGCGACCGCGCCGGTGAGAAAACCCGCCACCGCGGGATTTTTGGAGACGGAAGCGGAGAAAATGAAGAAACAGAGAAAGGTGATCAGCAGTACGTAATCCGTTTTGAGAAAAACCTTCCGGTCAAAGATCAGAAGCAAAAGGACGACGCCCCCGGCGACGGGGAGCCAGAACGGGGTGCGGCTGACGATCATAAACAAAACCGCGCCGAACAGGGACAGATACAGGATCCGCACCCATCGCCGCTCTCCCGGCAGGGAAGCGGGGAAGGCTTCGTCCGGAAGATCCGTCGCCTCTTTCAGATCCTTGCGGAACAAAAACAAAACGAAGAGCACCAGCAGCGCCCCGGACAAAACGCACAGCGGCGCCATATAGGCGATGAAGCGCCCGGCGGAAACACCGCTTTTTCCGAAGATGAAAAGGTTCTGCGGACTGCCGAAGGGCGTGAGCAGGGATCCCCGTACCGCCGCGATGTTCTCCATGGCGAGCAGGGGCAGAACGTACCGCTCTTTTCCCGCCGCCCGGAACAAAAGGATGGTCAGGGGAACGAAGATCAGAAGAGACACGTCGTTGGTGACGAACATGGAGGTGAAAAAGACGGAGAAGACCAAAAACAGCGCCAGCCCCGCCGCCGACCGGATCTTTCCGGACAAGCGGAGCAGGGGCGTGAAGATCGCCTCCTTTTTAAATCCCTCCAGCACCGTAAGCATGAGAAAAAGCGTTGCCAGCGTGCGCCAGTCGATCTCGGAAAACAGTTCTTTGGAAGGGGGCGTCAGGGCAAAAGACGCCAGCGCCGCCAGGATCGACACCGGCAGCATGATCTCTTTTTTTAAAAACGCCAGGATCCGTCTCATCGTTTTCCCGCCAGGCACGCCGCCGCCATTTTTTCGGGATAGAACACGTCCACGTCCACGTCCCCCGAGATCCCGTCGATCCTGCCGAAGCCCTGCTGCCACATAAAGTAGTTCCCCTCGTAGCCGGTCCGGTCGGTGTAGCACGCCATCCAAACGCTGTGATCGGTGATCTCATCCTGCCAGAGGAGATCCAGATAATACTGGCTGTTGTAAAGAGCGGCTTGGTAGCCCCGCTCTTCCGCCTCCTCCCGGAAGGCGCGGAACATATCGTTCAGGTCCCGGATGCTCATTTTGTAATCCTCGAAATGGGTGTAATCCTCCCAGTCGAAGAAAACGGGAAAATCCAACTCCGCGCCGCCCAGAAGATCGTACAAATACACCGCGTCCTGCCGTACCATGTCGGCGCTGTTTTCCTCGGAATACCAGTACACGCCCACTTTCAGTCCCGCTTCTTTTGCATTTTTGAGATTTTGCTTGAAATATCGGTCTTCAAACAAGCCGTCGGAATACCCGCCCAGGCGGATGATGACAAATTCACAGCCCGCCGCCGCCACTTTGTTGAAGTTGATCTCCCCCTGCCACCGGGACACGTCGATGCCTACCATTGTCTCGTCCGTTTTATACCGGGCGGAGAATTCCCCGAAGCTCTTCGGCGCCGGTAGTTTGCTCCCCGCGTTATCCGGGAGCTTTTCCGCCACCGTGACGGTCATCTGCAGGGAAGCGGCGTTGCCGGCGTTGTCCGTAATGGTAACGGAGAGGGGATAGTCCCCCGCCGTTTTCACGTCCACGTCGCCTTCCACCGTCAGATCCACGTCCGCGTCCAGATCGTCCACGTAAGAAATGTAACGGTGCAGATCAAATTCCTTTCCCTGCTCCACGGTGACGCGGGAGGCGCTTTTTAAAAAGAACGGGGCGCGGGTATCCCGTCCGTCGTCCTCCGTTTCTTCCGTTGCCTCTTCCGGGGTGGTGACGGCGTTTTCGCTTTCCGCGGGCGGGGCGGTTTCCCTCACCGCTTCCGTCTCCGTCATATGATTTCCGCAGGCGTATAGCGGCAAAAGCGCCAGGCACAAAAGCAGCGCGCAAAGCTTGATGAGGGTCGTTTTCATGGGAGATCCCGCCTTTTTTCAAGTTGATACTCTTATCATACCACGCCAAACGGAAAAAGAAAACAAAAATCGACAAAAAAGGCAAGCGCCGAAAACGCTTGCCTTTCGGGATCATTTGTCGAAAACGGCGGCTACCTCGTTCAGGTAGTTCCGAATGGGCAGATGCTGGGGGCAGATGGCTTCGCATTTGCCGCACATGATGCAGTCCGACGCTTTGCCGTGATCCGCCGTCAGGGAATTCTTGTAATAGTATTCGGTGTTCCAGCTGTGGAAGGTGTTGTGAGCGTTCAGCGCCGCCAAAAGATCCGGGATGAGGATCTTTTTCGGGCAGTCGTTGTCCAGCACACAGTAGCGGCAGCCGGTGCAGGGAATGAGGTTCTGCGCCCGGAAGATCTCACAAACCCGTTCCACCGCGCCCCTCTCCGCTTCATTCAAGGGAACAAAGTTTGCCATGGCGCCGACGTTGTCCGTCACTTGCGCCATATTGCTCATACCGGACAAAACCACCGCCATTTTGGGGAAGGACGCCGCGAAGCGCAGGGCGAAGCCGGCGTTGCTGTAATCCCCGGTTTGCCGCAATATCGCGTCCGCTTCCGGGGGCAGGTCGACCAGACATCCGCCCTTCACCGGCTCCATGGCGATGGCGGGCACGCCGTATTTTTCACAGACCTCATAGACCTTGCGGGCTTCCACGGTGGCGTCCTCATAGTCCACGTAGTTCATCTGGATCTGCACCACCTCGATCTCCGGGTGGTCGGTGAGGATCCTCTCCAGCACCTCCGCCTTGTCGTGAAAAGATATACCGAAGTGGCGTATCTTTCCCTCCGCTTTAAAGGAATATGCCGTTTCATAAGCTTTCAGTTTCCGGTACTTTTCATAAACGCGTCTTTCCTGGGCGTGCATCAAATAAAAGTCAAAGTATTCCACGCCGCAGGCTTCCAGCTGGCTTTCGAAAAGCGGGCGGATCTGCTCCGTCTTGGCGAAGTGAAAGGTGGAGAGCTTGTTGGTGAGGATGAAGCGATCCCTGTCGTACCGTTTGGCGACCGCTTCCCGGATCGCCGTTTCGCTTTGCCCGGCAACGTATCCGTGAGCGGTGTCAAAGTAGTTGAAGCCGGCGGCGAGAAAGGCGTCCGCCATCCGGCAGAATTCTTCGTGATCCACCTTTTTGCCCTTCATGGGCAGGCGCATACAGCCAAAGCCGAAATTGCCGCGGATCTCCGGGAAAAACGAATTCTGTTTCATAGTCGATCCTCCTTTTTTCTGCGTTTTTTCGCGAACAGTCGAAAGGTCAGTTGAAAAGCGCGAGGAAAGAGGGAAGAATTGTTCTCATAGAGAAACTCTTTACCGCAGTTTGCCGTAATCCGCGTCGGATACCGGCTCCAGCCATTCCGTGCTTGTTTCCTTGCCCGCCACTTCGACGGCGAGATGGGCAAACCAGGAATCCGGCGCAGCGCCGTGCCAGTGCTTGACCCCGGCGGGAATGTTGACCACCGATCCCGGCGTCATTTCCACGGCTTCTTTGCCCCATTCCTGATAGTAACCTCTGCCGCCGACGCAAATGAGCATCTGACCGCCGCCTTCCCCGGCGTGATGAATGTGCCAGTTGTTGCGGCAGCCCGGTTCAAAGGTCACGTTGAACACCGGCACCTGCTCGGTGGATACCGGAGCCAGGTAGCTTTGCCCCACAAAGAACTGTCCGTAGGGATTCGGCTCACCGACGGGGAAGAAGATGGCGTTCTGAAACGCCTCCTTTTCGGTCAACGCCGGTGCGTCGTCCGTCCAGATCTCCTTCGCCAGGCGAAATACCGCCCAGCCCTTGGGCCATCCCACGTACATGGTGGCGTGGGTGATGACGGCGGCGATCTCTTCTTTCGTGACTCCGTGAGCTTTTGCGTTTTGCAGGTGATAGCTCAGAGAGGAATCCGTGACGCCGGACGCCATCAGAGAAACCACCGTGATGACGCATTTGGTCTTCACGTCCAGAGTCTCTTCGTTCCATACCTCGCCAAACAGAACGTCGTCGTTTAAGTGAGCGAAGGCGGGTGCGAAAGAGCCCAATTGTTCCCGCCCCGCTGTTTGTATGATCTTTTCCTTCATGTCGATCTCCTATCTTCGTATGAACTTTTCGTCCTGCGGCGCGTCGTTTGCCGCGATGAAGCGCTTTGCCTCCATGTGCAGGTCGTATTTTTCCCGCAGAGAGGCGATCTGTTTCATCAGAGCGCTTGCGTGGTGCGCGTCCAGGGCGGCTTGATCCCGCCAGCTGTCGATGAGAAGAATGGAGTCCGCATCATCCAGCGGGACGAAATACCGGTATTCCAGATTGCCCTCCTCCGCCCGGATGGCAGCCGCAACGCCTGTTTTCTCCATCTCTTCGGCAAAGGCGCGAGCCGCGCCGGCGCTGCCGCGATAATACAAATTGAGGGTGATACACATTTGCCCTTCTCCGGTCATTTCATTTCTTTTTCCCAAAAGCGGATCAAATTCAGATCCAGGGAGTCGGCTACCGCCTCCAGGCTCTGCACGTCCTCTTCGGAAAGGTTGATCTGCGCGGCTTGCCGCAAAGTGATGTGATGCGTTCCGCTCACGTGCCGCAGGCACACATCACGCCCGAAGGGCACATCACTTGGCG
>CAMPCJ010000082.1 GCA_946645685.1 uncultured Clostridia bacterium
TCATAGGAGCACTTCACCATAAAGACCTTGCAGTCCAGCCCGAAGTACGAGCAAGCCATGGAAAGGGCGGTGCCCCATTGACCGGCGCCGGTCTCGGTGGTCACGCCCAAAAGTCCCTGCTTCTTGGCGTAATACGCCTGGGCAATGGCGGAGTTGAGCTTGTGACTGCCGCTGGTGTTGTTTCCTTCAAATTTGTAATAGATCTTGGCGGGGGTCTTCAGTTTTTCTTCCAGGCAGTACGCCCGCACCAGGGGAGAGGGACGGTACATTCTGTAAAAACTGCGGATCTCATCCGGAATGGGGATGAAGGGATCGGTGTCGTTCAGCTCCTGCGCCACCAACTCTTCACAGAACACGCCGGAAAGCTCCTGGGCGGTCATGGGCTTATGGGTGCCGGGGTTGAGCAGGGGCGCCGGCTTCTTCTTCATGTCGGCGCGCATGTTATACCACGCCCGGGGCATTTCGTTTTCTTCCAGATAGATCTTGTAGGGAATGGTTTCGGATTTCATAACAAATTCTCCTTTTGGTTCGCGGATTGGTTTCGGACAAATCGAGTGACTTACCGCTGATGCCATCGTTCTTTCAGTAAAATAGGTCTCATAACGCTCTCCTTCCGGAAATTAAAACAGCCCCGAACGAAAACCGTTCGGGGCGAATCAACTGATCCGTGGTACCACCCAAATTCACGGCGATTGCCGTGCGCTCTGCCGTACTGACATACGGGATCCGGGATAACGGTCGGCTGCCGTCTTGCCTACTGCGCCGCGCGGTTCGGTCAAGCCCTCACAAGTCCATTCGCTCCCGGTCGTACTGCCGTGATCCCACCGTCCACGGCTCTCTGAAAGCCGGTCACCTGAAGCTACTACTCTTGCTCATCGGTTTTCGTGCCAACATAGTAGCACGCTAAAGCGTCCTTGTCAAGAGTTTTTTTGCAAATGATCGTCAAAAGCGATCTTCCCCGCCGCTTCCCGGATCTCGTCCGGGGTCAGCGCCGCGCGCTCCTTCAAAAAGGCGATCATCTTCCGCCCCTTTTCTTCCTTCGTCAAAACCAGCATCACGGGAAAAACCTCCTCCCGGGGCAAGCCCCGCTGCGCCAGCAGCGCGAGAAGCTCCTCCTGCCAATCCGTAAAGTCCATCTTCTTCCTTTCTTATATCCCGTAAACCGCAACGCCCAGCCCCGCCGCCACAAGGATGGTGAGAATGGGGGAAACGGTTTTCTTTTTCCACGTTTGAAAGCCGACCCGCAAAGCGCCCAGCGCCAGGATCAAGATCAGCGCCCGGGGGTCCAGACTGAACTTGTAATTGACGGAAGCGGGAAACAGGCAGGTAAAGAACAAATGCACGCCGGTGACCAGGATGATCCCCACAATGCAGGGCTTGACCCCGTCCAAAACCGCCCGCACCGGCTTTTTCTCCATATACTTCCGCAAAAACGCGGCAATGAGCAGAATAATGACAAAGGACGGCGTGATCACCCCTAACGTCGCGCAGACCGCGCCCCAAAAGCCCCCCACGGTGTTGCCCACGTAGGTTGCGGTGTTTACCATAATGGGGCCCGGGGTGGATTCGCTGACCCCCAGAATATACGTGAAAAGATCGTCGCTCATCCAACCGTTCCCCAGAACGGTCTCCCGGATGATGGGAATGGAGCCGTAGGCGCCGCCGAAGGTGAACAGACCCACCTTCAAAAATTCGAGAAACAGGCGCAGGTAGATCATTTCTTCGCCTCCTTCTCCCGCATCACCGAAACGCCGTAAGCGATCAGCGCCGTCAAAGCGGCAAGCAGGATCATATACACGGTGGAAAAGCGCAGGGCGAAGAAATCCACGGCGACCATGGCGAGAGCTGCCAAAATAAAGACCGTGATGGAAAGAGGCGTTTTCTTCATCTTCTTCCACATCTTGAAGCCCGCGGCAAAAATCAGGTACGCCACGGCGACCCGGATCCCCTTGAACGCGTTGGCGACCCAGGTGATCTCCAGAAAGTTCTTCAAAAACAGGGAGATGAGAAAAATGATCACAAAGCTGGGCAGCACCACCCCGAACGTGGCGGCAAGAGACCCCAAAGGCCCCTTCTTCTTATACCCCACGAAGGTGGCGGTGTTGATGGCGACCGGGCCGGGGGTAGACTCCGCGATGACGGTGATATCCATAAATTCATCGTGGGTCAGCCACTTTTTTTTCGTCACGCACTCGTTTTCGATGAGGGCGATCATGGCGTAACCGCCGCCGAAGGTGAACGCCCCGATCTTGAAGAAGGTGAGAAACAGATCCAAAAGCAGATGTTTTTTCAAAGCCGCGTCTCCTTTTCCCGACTCTCAAAAAAATCTCCGGCAGGGCCGGAGATTTTTTCGGATAGCGTTATGTTGTTACTGAAGCGGGATCTCCTTGCCGCAAGCGGGGCAAGTGAAGCTGTCGCCCTCGGGCATTTCCTCGGGACAGATCTCCACACCGCAGCTGGGGCAGGTGATGGAATACTCGCACGCGTCGTCGTCTTCGTCGTCGAGATCTTCCTCCCCCTCAAAAAGCTCGTCCTCCACCGTGGTGAGATCCTCATCCATGGCTTCCACGTAATCGCCCAGATCGGACACTTCGTCCCGGGTCTCCTCCAGCTCGGCGGCGATATCCTCCAGGATATCCGCCATCAGAGACAGGATCTTCCCCTCTTCGCCGTCGGTGTCGATCTTCAGGCCCTCCATCAGTCCCTTGAGGTACTGAACTCTTTCACTGACTCTCATTTCGCTCACACTCTTTCAAGGTATTCGCCGGTGCGGGTGTCGATCTTCAGCACGTCGCCCTCGTTGATAAACAGCGGCACCTTGATCTGCGCGCCGGTCTCCAGGGTAGCGGGCTTGGAAGCGCCGGTAGCGGTATCGCCCTTGAAGCCGGGATCGGTCTGGGTGACCTGCAGCTCCACGAACATGGGGGGCTCCACGCCGAACACGTTGCCCTTGAAGGAAAGGACCTTGCAGACCATGGACTCCTTCACAAACTTGAAGTTATCGCCCACCAGATCGTGCGCCACCAGTACTTCTTCCCAGGTCTCGGTATCCATGAAGTGGTACAGATCGCCGTCGTCATAGGAGTACTGCATTTCCTTGCGCTCCACGTAAGCGGGGGTGAACTTCTGCGTGGGGTTGAAAGACGTTTCCACCACCGCGCCGGTGATGACGTTTCTCAGCTTGGTGCGGACGAAAGCCGCGCCCTTGCCGGGTTTCACGTGCTGGAACTCGATGACCTGCATGGCGGCGCCGTCCATCTCAAAGGTCACGCCGTTTCTGAATTCGCCTGCGGTAATAGCCATAAAAAACCTCCAAATGTTCCTTGATTCCGTTTCGATTATACACGACTCGCCCGTGTTTGACAAGATGGTTTTCGCAAAAACACGGAAAAATCTTTTTTCCGGAAGATCAGAGGATCTCGATCAATTCCTTGGAGGAGCGGTTCAGATCCTCGCACCCGTCCTCCGTCACGGCAACGAGATCTTCGATGCGCACGCCGAAGCGCCCGGGCAGGTAGATCCCCGGCTCCACGGAAAGGATCGCGCCGGCGGGGATGACCATCTCGGCGCGGGGGGCGAAGTAAGGCGCCTCGTGGACCTCCAGCCCGCAGCCGTGCCCGGTGGAATGTCCGAAGTACTTCCCGAAGCCCGCCTCCTCGATCACGTCCCGGCTCGCCTTGTCCACGTCCTTGCCCAAAACCCCCGCCTTCGCGGCGGCGACCCCGGCAAGCTGCGCCTTGAGAACGGTGTTGTATACGGCCTTCATTTCATCCGTGGCGGCGCCGATGCAAACGGTGCGGGTCATATCCGAGCAGTACCCGTCCAGCCTGCACCCGAAATCCATGGTCAGAAAGCCGCCCCGGGTCAAGGGGCGATCCTCGGGCTTGCCGTGAGGCAGGCTCGTCTTCGTGCCGGAAATGCAAATGGTCTCAAAGCTCGGCTCCTGCGCGCCGTGGAGCTTCATATACCGCTCCAGCTCCGCCGCCACCCAGGTCTCCGTCCGCTCCGGGGAAAGGAGCGGCAAAAGGGCGCCAAGCGCCTCTTCCGCCAGCGCCTGTGCCGCCGCCACCGCGGCGATCTCCTCCCGGCTCTTCACCACCCGCAGTTTTTCCAGCCGCTCGCCCATAGGGAGGAATTCCGCCTCCGGAAAATTCCGTTCCAGCTTGTTCAGTTCCTCCACCGTCAGCCGCTTGTCCTCAAACAGGACCTTGGAGACCCGTCCCGCCTTGACCCTCTCCCCGAATTCCTTGGGGAAAATAAAGGGGCGCAAAACCACCTCCCCGGGGATCTTCCCCCGGCTTTGGGCGATCTGAGCCATCTCAAAATAGCGGGAATCCAGGTACAAAAACGCCTCGTCCGCCGTAGTCACAAGCACGCCGTCGGAGGATTCAAAACCGGTGAGATAGCGTCGGTTCACGGGGGAAAAGACCACGGCGGTCTCTTCGCCCGTCAGCTGCTGCTGCCATTTTTTCAGATTGTTCATGACAAAAATCACTTCCCTTTCGCGTTTTCCGTCTTTTTCATTTCTTTTTCGCGCAGGCGCCTGTACCGCCGCACCAGCGGCTTTTCCAGCGCCCTTTTGCACTTGAAAAACAGGTTTTCCCGAGGTTGGATGGGCGGTACCGTCACGGCGCGCACGCCGTTTTTCCGGGCGCAAAGCACGTCCGTGAAAAGCTGATCCCCCACCAGAAGCACCTCCCGTCCCGCGGCGGGGGCAAAGTGAGCGAGCACCCCCGAAAGCGCCTCGCGGCGGGGCTTGCTGGCGTCCGGCGAGGCGAAAAGCCCCAGGGAGCGGTTGAAAACCGCCACCCGTTCCGGCTTGTTGTTGGACACCAGCGCCAGAGAGATCCCCGCTTCCGAAAGGGCGTGGAGATGAGCGGCGAGCTTTTCGGAGGGCTCCGCCTCCTCATAGGGCGCCAGGGTATTGTCAATATCGAACACCACCGCCCGGATCCCCCGCGCGGCGCAGTAGGCGGGCGTTACGGCAAATACGTCCGGCAGCATGTCGTCCGGCGTGAAGCGATCCCATAAACTCACCTTTCCCCCTCCTTTCCCTCAATGGATCTACTTTATCACAAATGAAGAAAAAGGAAAAGGGGTTTCTCAAAATTACGCCGTGATCTCTTTTTTCAGCTTCAAAAGGATCCGCTTTTCCAGGCGGGATATGTAGGATTGGGAAATGCCCAGCTCCGACGCCACTTCCTTTTGCGTCATCTCCCGCTGCCCGAACAGCCCGAAGCGCAGGGAAATGATCTCCCGGTCCCGGGGAGAAAGCCGCAGCACCGCCGCCAAAAGCGTCTGCCGATCCTCCTCCCGCACCAGCTCCCGGTGTACCTCGTCCCCGTCGGTGCCCAGAACGTCCCCCAAAACCAGCTCGTTCCCGTCCCAGTCCACGTTCAAGGGCTCGTCGATGCTCACCTCCAGCCCCCGGTTTTTCCCCTTTCTCAGGAACATGAGGATCTCGTTTTCGATACAGCGGGAGGCATAGGTGGCGAGGCGGATGTTCTTCTCGGAACGGAAGGAGGCGATGCCCTTGATCAGCCCGATGGTGCCGATGGACACCAGATCCTCCAGCCCCCACCCGGAGCTGTCGAAACGCCGGGCGATGTAGACCACCAGCCGCAGATTATGCTCCACCAGCTCGTTCCGGGCGGCAAGCACGTTTTCCCCCCGCTCCATCTGCGCCACCAGCTCCCGCTCCCGGGCGGCGGAAAGGGGCGGCGGCAGCTCTTCCGAGCCGTTGACGTAATACGCCTCGTAAAACAGGCGCCGCTGAAACAATTCGTTGAAAAAAGCCGTCACGGCGCGCCGCAAGCGGGTCAGCGCCGCGAGAAACGCTTTCCAAATCTTCATCACGAAACAATCCTTCCTTTCAGATCATGGATAACGGGATCAGGCAGGAGCATCCGGCGAAAGCGCCGTCGGAAAAGTCCAGCGCCACCACGGCGCGATCCGTTTCCCGGTACGCCTTCTTGAACGCCCGGTGATGCAGTCCCACAAGGCTCGGTCGGAATCCGAACAAAACCCCGCCCCCGGAAGCAGTCTTCACGGGAATGGCGAGGAGGGGCAGCCCCGCGGCGGCGTCCCCCGCCTGAAAAGCCGCCAGCTCCCCCGGGGAAAACAGTTCCCCCGCCGCGTCCGCTTTCAGCAGGATCACCGGGTCTCCGCTCACCGGCTCCCGCAAAAGACAGCCGCTGTCCACCAGACCGTACAGATCCGCCCGCCGTCCGTCCCGGTGGATGCTCAAACTGATCACGCAGGACTCCAAACGCCGCCGGGTGCTCTTCCCCCACAGGGAAAACACCCCCAGCCCCAAAAATAAACAAAACAGAAAGATCCCCGGCGTCACCCGGCGGGGCGCCCCCGCCCGGGCGGCGTAGTAATACAGCGCCTCCACCAGTCCCCCCAAAACCAGGGAGGACAGGATCTGAAACAAACAAATCACCCAAAACCGGCGCAAAGGCGTCTTCCCGAACGCCGCCAGATCCATGGGGATAAAGCACAGCGCCGCCAGCCCCGTTCCCACAGCCCCGGGCAGAAACACCGGGATCAGGGAAGCCGCCCCGCCCAAAAGCGCCGCCAAAAAGAAGCGCCACAGCCGGAGCCTGCAGGACAAAATGCGGGAGGTGATGAGGATCGCCGCGCCATCCATCAACACGTTCAGGAGCAAGTAACTGTCTAAATAGATCACACGGTGCATCCCCTCACCTCCGCCGTCAGCATACCACCCCCGCCCCGCAAAAAAGGTCGAAACTCCGCCCCG
>CAMPCJ010000083.1 GCA_946645685.1 uncultured Clostridia bacterium
TACTATCACAACTCCAGCTGGCTGGAGCACGGCGGCAGCCCGGAAAAGGCGGTGAAAAGCAGCTTTGTCAAAGCCATCGACGGCTTTTTGAAAACGGCCGGCAAGTACAATAAAAACGAGTCCAAGATCTCCTTTCAGGACGTGGAGGATTGCCTCATTTTGGTGACCAACTGCTTCTCCAACGTGGCGTCCTTCTCCGATCAGACCAAGAAGGAGGTCACCAACAAATTCATCGCGGAAGCCATGACCGAGTTTTTCAACGAAAAGCTGGAGGTCTACTTCCTGGAAAACCCCCGGGACGCGGAGCGCATCGCCCAGCAGGTGCTGATCAACAAGCGCAGCCGGGAAAGCGCGGAAAGCGCCCGGATCAATATCAAAAAGAAGCTTTCCGGCAGCGTGGACGTGACCAACCGCATCGAAAAATTCGCCAACTGCCGCAGCCGCGACAAGGAAAAGCGGGAGCTTTACATCGTGGAGGGCGACTCCGCCCTGGGCAGCTGTAAGCTGGCGCGGGACGCGGAGTTCCAGGCGATCATGCCCGTGCGGGGCAAAACGCTCAACTGCTTAAAATGCGGCTACGACCGCATCTTCAAGAGCGACATCATCGTGGATCTGCTGCGGATCCTGGGCTGCGGCGTGGAGATCGGCAAGGGCAGGAAGGATCTGGCGCAGTTCGATCCGGACAATCTGAAATGGAGCAAGATCATCATCTGCACCGACGCGGACGAGGACGGCTACCAGATCCGCACCCTCATCCTCACCATGTTCTACCGGCTTTTGCCCACCCTCATCCGCCTGGGCAAGGTCTACATCGCGGAATCTCCGCTGTATGAGATCACCACCAAGGACAAGACCTTCTTTGCCTACGACGAGAAGGAAAAGGGCGCCATTCTGGAAAAGATCGGGGATAAGAAATACACCCTGCAGCGCTCCAAGGGTCTGGGGGAAAACGAGCCGGATATGATGCGCCTCACCACCATGGCGCCGGAGACCAGGCGGCTGGTGCGCATCGTGCCGGAGGATGAGGAAGCCACCCGGGAGATGTTCGAGATCCTGTTGGGGGACGATCTGGAGGGCAGAAAGCGCTACATCGCGGAAAACGGCCACCTCTACGTGGATCTGGCGGACGCGTACTGATGGAGCGCTACACCACCGTCGCGGGATTTGCCGAAGCGTCCTTTACGGAGAAGAAGAGCGAATTCATCGGCGCCGTGTGCCCCTGCGAAACGGCGGAGGATGCCGCCCGGTTCGTAAAGGAGCGCCGGGAGAAGCATCCCGCCGCCCGGCACCACGTCTGGGCGTTCGTCAATCCCGCCGGCAACGTGCAGCGGTTTGACGACGACGGCGAGCCCAAGGGCACCGGGGGCATCCCGGTGATGGAGGTGCTGAAAAAGGACGCCCTCACCGGCGTGGTCGTGGTGGTCACCCGCTACTTCGGCGGCATTCTGCTGGGCGCCGGGGGGCTTGCCCGGGCTTATGCCCGCGCCGCCCGGGACGCGGTGGAACAGGCGGGTATCGCCTCCTTTTGCCGCTTCTGCCGCTGGGAGATCGCCATCCCCTACGCCCTGGAGCAGAAGACGGCGTACGAGCTGGAAAAGCGCCGCTTTACCGTGCTGCAAAAGAAATTCACGGACTGCGTCACCCTGACGGTGCAGGGCAAAAAGGAGCGGGGCGGGGAGCTGACCGACTTTTTTGCGTCCCTGACCGGGGGCAAGAGCGCGCCCGTTTGGAAGGAAGAAGTGTTCGACAAAGATGATGGAACTTGAAATAGGCGAGTACCGCCTGACTGTGGATGAAGAAGAGACCGCCCGGCAATACGCCGCCCTGCCTCCCTACGCGGGAAACGACGTGGGGGTGCGGCTGTTCCGGGAAAGCCTGAAAAAACTGAAGAGCGAGGACGGCGCCTTTTTAGCCTCCCTGGGGGTGGACCCCCGGAAGCTCAGCGCCGCCCGCCCTCTGACAGAGCCGGATGAAAACGGGGAGGTGCTGTACCTCTGCGCCTGCCGGCTGTGCGGCTCCCTCCTCAGTCCGGAGAGAAGCCCCCGGCGCTCCGCCGTGCAGGGCGGCTTGCAGCTCACCTTCACCGGAGACCGGCGTTCGTTCAGCCCGTCCCTGCCGGATCTGCCCGACCCCCAGGTGGAAATGCGCTTTGTGGTATCCCTGCCCTTCCAGGCGGAGGATCTGAAGCGAATGTTCTCATAAGATATTTTAATGTAATTTTCCGTTTTCTTCCTGTGGAAAACAAAAACAGACGCTTTTCTTACGGAAAAAAAGAGAAAAATCGAATAACTTTCAAAAAAACCGAGGAAAAAGATCCCGTCATAAGGAAAACTTATGACGGGATCTTGAACTTTAATTTGCATTTTCGTGATCGTTGGCATACAATGACCATATATTTTCCAAAAAAACGTTACCGGAGGGGGGTGCGCGGCGTGAAAGAAAAAGAAAAAGCCTTGTTTGAGACCAGCCGCGTCACCACGGCGGTGTTCAAGCTCGCCGTTCCCACCGTCATCGGGCAGATCATTTTGGTGATCTACAATATGGCGGACACCTTCTTCGTGGGGCTGACCGGACGGGACGGCGATCTGGCGGCGGTGACGGTGTGTATGCCGGCGTTCATGTTTCTCTCCGCCGTCGCCAACCTCTTCGGCGTGGGCGGCGCCGCCGCCATCGCCCGGGCGTTGGGAGAGGGCAAGCCGGACAAGGCGTCCCGGGCTTCCGCCCTCGCTTTCTACGGCACCCTTTCTTTCACCGGCGTTTACGCCCTGGGCGCCTTTTTGTTCCGGCATCCCTTCGTCGACCTTTTGGGCGGCACGGACAGAGCCGTCCACGGCGCGGCGGTCTCGTATCTTCTGGTGACGGTGTGCGTCGGGGGCGTCGCCACGGCGCTGGGCAATCTTTTCGCCCACCTCATCCGGGCGGAGGGGCGCTCCATCCACGCCAGCCTCGGCATCGGTCTGGGAGGCGTTCTGAACATCGCCCTGGATCCCCTGTTTATGTTCGTTCTTTTGCCCCGGGGGCGGGAGGTGGCGGGAGCCGCCGCCGCCACGGCGCTTTCCAACTGTGCAAGCCTTCTTTATTTTATCATCCTGCTCTTCCGGTTGCGGCACAAGAGCCATCTGGCGTTTCGCTGGGAGCGGGCGATGTTCCGGGACGGCGTGCCCCGGGAGATCTTTTCCTCCGGCGTGCCCGCCTGCGTCATGACCCTCTTCGAGAACGTGTCCTACGCCGTTCTGGACAAGCTGATGAGCCTGGAGGGGCTGGCGGCGCAAACGGGCATCGGCGTGGCGAAAAAGGTGAATATGCTCGCCCACAGCGTGGTGCGGGGCATCGCCCAGGGGTCGCTGCCCCTCCTTGCCTACAACTTCGCCGCCGGCAACAAGAAGCGCACCCGGGACTCCCTTCTGGTGGCGCAGGGCGCCGCCGTGGGCGCGGCTTTGATCTGTACCGTTTTGAGTCAGGCACTCCCCCATCCCCTCATCGGCGCTTTCCTGGATCGGGGCATCCCGTCCCACGGCTTCGGGGTGGTTTTTCTGAGGATCCTGTGCCTGGGCGCGCCCTTTTCCGCCTGCGCCTACACCTTCATTTCCTTCTTCCAGGCGGTGGGGGAGGGGAAGACCAGCTTCTTTTTGGCGATCCTGCGCAAGGGCGTGGTGGATATTCCCCTGATGTTCCTTTTGGGACATCTGATTCCCATTTACGGCATCGTTTGGGCGACGCCGGCGGCGGACGTGGTCTGCTGCGCCGCGTCCGTCGTCCTGTTCCTGGCTTTTTTCAAACGTCACGAAGACGAATTAGAGTGAACGGAGAAGGCGTATGATCGATACCAAATTGCTATCCCTCCTGAAGATCGCGGAGACCGGGAGCTTCACCCGGGCGGCGCAGCTTCTGGGACTGTCTCAGCCCGCCGTGAGTCAGCACGTCCGGGCGCTGGAGGAGGAGTTTTCCGTCCGCCTGTTCGACCACGGACGGGGCGGGCCTCGCCTCACCCGGGAAGGGGAGATCGTGGCGGCGTACGCCCGGGAAGCCCAGGCGCGCTATCAGGGGCTTTTGAAGAACCTGGCGGATCGGGAAGCCTCCCTGCGCTCCCTTACCATCGGCATCACCCACTCCGCGGAAAGCGGCGCCGTCATCGAAGCCATCGCCGGGGAAGCCCGCCGCTTCGAGGATCTGAATTTGAAATTGATCACCAAGACCACGGACAGGCTCTTTGAAATGCTGAAAAACATGGAGCTGGACTTCGCCGTGGTGGAGGGCGGTTTTGTGGATCCGGAGTTGTTCAGTATGCCCGTGGATACGGACTGCCTGGTTCTGGTCACCGCGCCGGATCATCCGCTGGCGGGGCGGAAGACCGTGCCCCTGGAGCGGGTGCGCCGGGAGCGGCTCATCCTCCGCCTGCCCAACTCCAACACCCGGGATCTGTTCAAGGCGTCCCTGGAAAGCCAGAACCGCCGCATCGACGAGTTCAACGTGGTGATGGAGATCGACTCCGTCGCCACCATCAAGGATCTGGTGCGCCGGGGTTTCGGCGTTTCCGTTCTCTCCAAAAGCGCCTGCCAGGACGAATTGGGCAAGGGAAAGCTCGCCGCCCTCGCCATTGAGGAAATGCCCATGCGGCGGGACGTCCATCTGGTGTGCCGGGCAGATTTCGCCCACAAGGATTTTCTGGAGGACGTGGTGCGCGCGTATCACAAGCTGTAAAGACGAAAAGCGGTTTCGCGGAGATGAAAAACGGTTTTCCCCTTGCGGGAGAGCCGTTTTTTGATATAATGGGGATAGGAAAACACGCAAAGGAGCATGAAATGAACGATTCCCTTTCCGCCGGCTTTGCCCGGATCGACATTACCCCCACGGAGCCCCACCCCGGACTGCAGGGCTTTTACAACGCTCACCTGCGCAGAGCCCAGCGGGTGCTTTCCCCGGTGTGCGCCCACGCCGTCGCCCTGGGGAGGGGCGGGGACGTGACGTGCCTGCTCATCCAGACGGATCTGTGCGAGTTCTGGCCCTTCGTCTTCGAGGCGATGCGGGAGCGGGCGGCGAAAGAGACCGGCGTTGCCCCCGGGCGGATCTTCATCAACGCCAGCCACACCCACTCCGCCCCGGACGTCAATTCCGACCTGCCCGACCTTGCCGCCTGGCGGGAGAAGGAGCTGATCCCCAAGGTGGCGCAGGCTGCCCGGGAAGCCGTGGAGGATCTATCCCCCGCCGCGGTGTTCTATCAAAGCGTGGAGATCGGACGTCCCGGCGCCTATCTGAACTTCGTCAAGCATTATAAAATGGCGCCTGTGGAAAAGGGCGACGCCTGGACAAATGCGGATCTGGTGGACGTGGGGGACAACTACGGCTCCCGGTATATCCGGGATAGGGCGCACTGGCGCTTCGTGGCGCACGAGGAAGAGGCGGATCACGAAATGCAGCTCATCCGCCTGGCGCGGGCGGAAAAGCCGGATATTTTGCTGTTCAACTTCGCCGCCCACGCCCAGATCACCTCCGGCGCGAAAAAGACGGATCTTTCCGCGGACTTCCCCGGGGCGGTCATCGCCCGGCTGGAGCGGGCGCATCCGGATCTGCGCGTCGCCTTTCTGCAGGGCTGCGCCGGCAACGTCAACCCCTCCACCCGGCTGGAGCAGGAGGGCATCCCCGGCTTGACAAGCGGCAAGGAGAAGGACGTGGACGCCTACGCCGCGGTGCTGGCGGCGCATATCCTGCCCCTTCTGGAAGAGGGCGCCATGACGCCGTCCGGGACGAATACCGTGGACGTGCGGGTGAAAACGGTCAAAGCCGCCCGGGATCATTCCCTGGACGGGATGGTGGAAGCGGCGCTGCCCATCCAGGCGCGCTTTCTGCGGGAGGGCACTTCCACGGAGCTGCTCCGGATCTGCTGGGAGAAGGGCTTCAACAGCCCCTATCACGCCCTCGCCGCCATTAAAAAAAGCCGCCAGCCCGCCACCGGGGAATTTGAATTGTCCGCCGTTCGCATCGGAGACGCGGCGATCCTGGCGGCGCCCTTCGAGCTGTTCAATACCACCGGCGTCCGGATGCGGGAAAAGTCCCCCTTCGCCCTGACCATGGTGAACGGCTTTTCCGGGGGCTACCACGATTATCTGCCCACCTCCAATACCTACCCCAACAGTTACGAGGCAAACGAGATGGAATTCGTCTTCGGAACGGATCTTGTCGTGGAGGAGGCGTGGCTCGCCATGCTGCGGGAGATGCGGTAAGCGCAAAAACAAAAAAACAAAAAAAGAAGAGAGCGCCGAAGGCGCTCTCTCTTTGTGCCTTTTTCTCAATGCTTGGGGCGTTTGGCGCGTTTTTTCATCATCCGCTGGGTGATCTTCACCGCCGGGATGCTGATGATCACCAGCGCCGCCACCAATATCACCAATATCACGAAGTTGCGATCCTCGCTGAAGATCCGCCGGATGGCTTGCCCCGCCTTCTCCCCTTCCTTTTCCAGAAGGTTTTTGGTGGGAACGGGGGTCCCGTCCCATTGCAGGAGCAGGGGACAGGCGGGTCCCTCTTCTCTTTCCGGCTCCGGCGCTTCTCCGGTCTGCGCCGGCTCCTC
>CAMPCJ010000084.1 GCA_946645685.1 uncultured Clostridia bacterium
CGGGGGCGAATCTTTGTATCGGGCTTGTTTTTCCAGCCCGTCCGTGATACAATACAGGCGATCATATAACATATTGGAAAGGATCTCTTATGAACAGCCGGGAAAAACTGCAAAAACTGTTTACACTGTTGGATGAGATCGAAGCCATGGAGCGAGCGGAGGGGCGGCTGGGCTTTGACCGGGACTGCGTCTGCCCGCCTGCCGGGATGGATACCGTGGCGGAGGATATGGCGTACGTGGGGAAGGCGCTGTACCGTTTGACTCACGACGGGGAATATTTGTCTTTGCTCGCCGATCTGAAAGCCGACCCCGCCGGCTTGACGCCGGTGCAGAAGCGGGCGGTGGAAAAGCGGTACGAAGGATACCTGCGGGAAAAGAACGTGTCTCAGGAGCTTTCCTTTCGCGCGGATCTGACCGCTCAGCGGGCGCGGAACGCCTGGCTGAGGGCGAAAGAAGCGAAGGACTTTTCCCTCTTCCGGGACGATCTCGCCGCCCTGATCGAGGTTACCCGGGAGGTGGTCCTCACCCGGGACGAGCAAAAGCCCACCATTTACGATTCTTTACTTTCCGACCACGAGCCCGGCGGGAGCATTTCGCAGCTGGACGCCTTTTTCGACGCTTTGAAGAAGCGGATCGTGCCTTTGGTGCGCGCCATCGGGCAGTCCGGCAAAAAGATCAACGCGTCCTTTTTGTCCCGCTCCGTTCCCATTCCCCGGCAGGAGGCTTTTTCCCGCTGGCTGATGGATCGGGAGGGGCTGGATCGGGATCAGCTGGTCTTTATGACCACCGAGCATCCCTTCACCACCCATTTCGGCGGAAGGGACGTGCGGGTGACCACGCATTACTACGAGGATAACTTTGTTTCCAATTCTTTTTCCACCCTCCACGAAGGCGGCCACGCGCTGTTTATGGTGAACGAGCCGGAGGAATTCTATTTCAATCACGCTTCCGATAACATGACCTCCGCCATGCACGAATGCGTTTCCCGCTTTTATGAGAACATCATCGGCAGAAGCGAGGCATTCTGCGCGTTTATCCTGCCGGAAATGAAGCGCTGCGGCGGTGTTTTCGACGACGTGACGGCGCGCCGTCTCTACGAAGGAGTCAATCTGGTGAAGCCCGACTTTATCCGGGTGGAGGCGGACGAGTTGACCTACTGCCTGCACATTCTGGTGCGGTATGAACTGGAGAAGGCGCTGATCAACGGCGACCTTGCCGTGGACGACGTGCCCGAAGCCTGGAACGACGGCTATAAGACATATCTGGGCGTTGACGTGCCGGACGACAGTCTGGGTTGTTTGCAGGATATGCACTGGACGTACAGCTTCGGCTATTTTCCGTCCTACGCCCTGGGCAACGCATACGGCGCGCAGATCCTACACACGATGGAGCAGTCGTTTGACGTATTCGGTCAAGTGGCGGCGGGCGATTTGAGCGGGATCAAGGCGTACCTGAAGGATCACGTGTTTGCCGCCGCTTCCTTGCTGGATCCCGATCCCTGGATCCGGGGCATTACGGGGGAGGGGTTGAACGTGACGTATTACCTGGCGTATCTGGAAAAGAAATTCGGCGCCCTGTACGGGCTGACAGATTGAGAGGATCCACATGAAACTGACTTTGGAGCAACTGAACGCCGCCTTGAACGGCGTGACGGACGCGGTGGAGGAAAACGGTGCGGTTCGTTTGCGCACCTTTACCGAGGAGCAGCGCCTGTACCAATATAAGCCGGACGGGACGGAACGATGGGACAAGCTGTTTTGGTTTGAAAGCTTCGTCACGCCCACCGCCAAGCTGGACTTTACCACGGATTCGGAGACGCTGACGGTCACGCTGGTGGACTGCGCCACCCGGGAGGAAACTTACTTCGGTGTGGATCTGTGGCAGAGGGGCGTTTTGACCCATCACGAATCCTTTGATCTGCCCGAGGACGGCGTGAAGGAGGAAGTGTCCCTGCCGGACAGGACGTTCCGGTATTCGCTTTTGCCGGGAGCGAAGCGGGTGGAATTCTTCTTTCCCCGGAATATCCGTTATAAAATAAAGGAAGTATCTCTCTCCGACGGCGCGTCCTTTGAGCCGACCCGCTACGAGCGCAGCTTTCTCGCCTTCGGGGATTCCATTACCGCGGCGGAAGCCAGCCGCCACCCCTCTTTTGGTTACGTTACCCGTGTTGCCCGGAATTTGTCCGCCCGTGTGATCAACTACGGTGTGGGCGGGGAACATTACGAGGACAAGCGCATTGTGCCCGGCACCTATCCGAAAACGGACTTCGTCCTGGCTGCGTACGGTACCAACGGACGGAAGCGGAAAAATTACCGGGAGTTGACGGAAGGCTTTTTTGAAGCCTTGTACCGGGAATTTCACGATCGACCCGTGTTCGTGATCCTGCCCACCCACCGGATGGGAGAGGAAGCCGGGGAGGAATTCGTGCCGCTGCCCCGGGCGCGGCAGATCATTCGGGAGATCTGCGGGCGGTATAACAACATCACCGTGTTGGACGGAGAAAAATTCGTCCCCTGGGACAGCGCCGCCTACTTCGACGGGTTTTTGCACCCCAATGATCTGGGGATGACCCATTACGCCATGAATCTCACCGCCGCTCTGACGGAGGAGCTTGCCAAACGGAAAGGAGCAAACGTATGAAACTGAATTTGGAACAACTGAACGCCGCCGTGGACGGTGTTCCGGAGGTCGTTGAAGAGAGCGGGCTGTTCCGTCTCCGTCGTTTTACCGACGAGCAGCGTTTTTATACGTACGAGCCGGAATCTCCCTTTCTTCCCCGCACCTATATCACGCCCGGCGGCAAGCTGGATTTCACCACCGACGGCGGCAGCCTTGCCGTGACGTTGACGGAGTGCTTTGCCAAAACCTCTTTTAAGAGCTACGGGATGGACGTCTGGCAGGACGGCGTTCTCACCCACCACGTGGAAAAATCCCTGGAGGGACTGCCCGTGGGGGCGTGGGGATACGTGCTTCCGGAGTTTTCCCACACCTTCTCTTTGAAGGAAGGCGTGAAACGGGTGGAGCTTTTCTTTCCCCGGAACGTGAATTATAAGATCCAAGAGATCGCTCTTCCGGACGGCGCTTCCTTCGAGCCTACCGTCCACGCGGGGCGTCTGCTGGTACTCGGCGATTCCATCACCGCCGCCTGCAACACCCGCTTTCCCTCCCTGGCGTATATGCCCCTTTTGAGCCGCGCTTTGGATCTGCGCACTTTCAACTACGCCGTGGGCGGGGAGGTATACCGGGAAAAGACCATTGTGCCCGGCACCTACCCGGACGCGGACGCGATCCTGGTGGCTTACGGCACCAACGGACGGAAAAATCCGGAACGATGGAAGACGAACACGCCGGCTTTCTTCGAGGCCTTTCACCGGGAATTCGGCGACAAGCCCGCCTATGTGATCCTGCCCATTCACTCCCGGAAGGCGCTGACGCAGGATCAGGCGGAATTCCTGCCTTTGGAGGAAGCGCGGCGGATCATTCGGGAGATCTGCGCAAAGTACGACAATTTGACCGTTTTGGACGGAGAAAAATACGTTCCGTGGGACGACGCCTGCTTTGACGACGGCTTGCACCCCAACGATC
Source organism: uncultured Clostridia bacterium (assembly GCA_946645685.1). Classification (GTDB taxonomy): domain Bacteria; phylum Bacillota; class Clostridia; order Oscillospirales; family SIG627; genus RGIG5579. The sequence continues at coordinate 3,586 of CAMPCJ010000084.1, forward strand.
TGGGGATGGCGCATTACGCCATGAACGTCATCGCGGACTTGAAGAAGTATTTTTGAGAAAAGGGACGAAAGCATGGTTTTGACGGTTGATCAGATCCGGGCGGCGACCCGGGGCGCGACAGTCACGGAAGAAGACGGTGCGTTTGCGTTTCATCGCTTTGCCCCCGCGCAGGAATTACATTTTGACGAGCACGACCGCCTGCGGGCAAAAAGCACCGCTGGCGTCCGCCTGGAATTCCTGACGGATTCGGAGACCGTCGGTTTTTCCTTCACCGACGCCTGGTTGTCCTGCAACCGGGGCTTCTTCTACGCGGATCTGTTGATCGACGGCAATCTCTTGGCGCATGCGGGGACGGATCTGGGTCATCTGCAGGAGGGCTGTCCGAACGTTCGCCGGCTGCCGGATATCTTGCACGAGGAAAAACTGTTTCCCGGGCGCAAGCGCGTAACGCTTTATCTGCCCGCCGTTGCCTGCGCCCGTCTGAGAAAGCTGGAATTGTCCGACGGCGCCTCCTTTGAGCCTGTCCGTCCCGCCCGCAGGATAGTCTCTTTCGGGGATTCCATCACCGAGGGTATGGACGCATATTTTCCTTCCTTCCATTATATAAACCGCACCGCCGGAGCTTTTGACGCGGAGGTGTTCAATTTTGCCATCGCGGGGGGCGGCTTCGATCCCGGGATCCTGACGGGGGAAATGCCCGCGGCGGATCTGGTCACCGTAGCTTACGGGACCAACGATTATCGCCACGCGTCTCCCGATGATTTCAGCTTCCGTTTAAGTGAGTTTTTCCGGAGGATCGCCCGCTTCTACCCCGAAACGCCCGTTTTTGTCATGGTGCCGTTCTATCGCATCCCCATGGATGAAACCGGAAAGGCGTTTCAGATCGGTACGCTGGACGAGGTGCGTGAGGCGATCCGACGGGAAGCGTCCCGATACGGCAACGTTACCGTACTGCCTTCCAAGTTTTACGTTCCTCCCATCCCGGCGTTTTTCGGCGACGGCAGACTGCATCCCAACGAGATCGGCAACGTCGGCATCTCCGACCATTTGAAAGAGGAGATCCGCACACGTCTGGGTTGGGCGGAGAAAGGAGCGCGGGGATGAACGCCGAAAACCGGGGTACACTAACCGTATCCGATGAAGGAAAGCGGGCGAAACGCGCCGCTTCCGGAAAAAGAAAGGCGCTTATGATCGTTTTGTGGAGCCTCCTTGCCGTTTTCGCCCTGTACGTGACGTTCAATCTCATTGTTGTTCTTTCCACCCGTTCTTCCGTCATGGATCTGGAAGACGTTGAGAAGACCGACTTTCGGGCGGACGCCATTCTGGTGCTGGGCGCCGGCGTGCGTTCCGACGGAACGCCGTCTCTGGTGCTGGAGGATCGCCTGCTCACCGCTCTGGCGCTGTACCGGGCGAGCGTTTGCGGGCGGATCATCGTCAGCGGCGACCACGGGACGCCGGATTACGATGAAGTCAACGTGATGAAAGCCTATCTGGTGGATCGGGGCGTGCCCAGCGACGTGGTCTTCATGGATCACGCCGGCTTCGACACGTATTCCTCCCTTTACAGAGCAAAAGCCATCTTCGGGGCGAAGCGCCTCTTGGTGGTCACCCAACGCTATCATACCTATCGCGCCGTTTACGTGGGGGAGCGGCTGGGCGTTTCCTGCCGGGCGGTGGCGGCGCCGATCCTGAGCCACGACGGAGAGCGCTACGGCATGCAGCCCTGGTTCACCTTCCGGGAGACCATCGCCCGTTCCAAGGATCTGCTCTTTTGTCTGTTCAAGCCCGAGCCGTGTGTTTTGGGGGATCCGGTGTCTTTGAGCGGGAGCGGCGACGTGACCAACGATCTGTAAAGCCGGATCGAATCCGATCAGGCGCCCGGAAGGGCGCCTTTTTTTCACCTAAAGAGAATGGCACGGGCTGTTATATGGTAATTTTGACGAATTGACCCGCCATTTTTTCGTCCGTTTTCGACCTTGTTTGGTCAATCAGCCAAAACTGACCAAAGCAGGAAAAAAACTTGCAAAAAAGGGTTGACAAGGAGGGGCTGGGATGATAAACTCTGTATCACCGTCCGCGAGGGGGTAGGCAAGAGTCGACCCGGGAGCCTGAGAGGAGCGCGGGATTCTTTTTTTGAGAATTTTCAGAAAAAGGAGAAAAAGCACTTGACAAAGGGCGATCGTGGCGGTATAATGACGAATGCCGCGCTTGAGCGGCGGGCGAACCTTGAAAATTGAACAACAAAGACAGCAAAGTACAAAGAGACGAAGCACAATTGGTAAGAAATTACTGAGTGTGAAGAGACTCTGAGTCAAATCCTTTAGAAAATACAAACCAGAAACAAAGTAATGAGAGCAATCGAATTACTCTGAAATGATTTTAAGGAGCCGAAAGGCTTTTTAAGATACCACATTTTAGAGAGTTTGATCCTGGCTCAGGATGAACGCTGGCGGCGTGCTTAACACATTCAAGTCGAACGGATTCCAGGGGAGCTTGCTCCCCGAAGAATTAGTGGCGGACGGGTGAGTAACGCGTGAGCAACCTGCCTTTTTTCGGGGGATAACACGGGGAAACCGGTGCTAATACCGCATAACGTGCCGAAGTCGCATGGCTTTGGTACCAAAGGAGTAATCCGAGGAAAGATGGGCTCGCGTCTGATTAGATAGTTGGTGGGGTAACGGCCTACCAAGTCGACGATCAGTAGCCGGACTGAGAGGTTGAACGGCCACATTGGAACTGAGATACGGTCCAGACTCCTACGGGAGGCAGCAGTGGGGAATATTGGGCAATGGGCGAAAGCCTGACCCAGCGACGCCGCGTGAAGGAAGAAGGTCTTCGGATTGTAAACTTTTGTCAGCAGGGAAGAAGCAAGTGACGGTACCTGCTAAGAAAGCCACGGCTAACTACGTGCCAGCAGCCGCGGTAATACGTAGGTGGCGAG
>CAMPCJ010000085.1 GCA_946645685.1 uncultured Clostridia bacterium
GAGTTGGCGGCGGCGTTGCCGGATCGGGCGGAGCATTTGCTCAACATCCGGGACCACATTGTGGACCTGCTCGTCCCCTTCCAGTCCGGCTGGTATTACAACCGCGCCATGGGCGGCTCCTTTTCCATCAAGAGCGTTCTGCCCGCCCTCTTCCCGGACGATCCGGCTCTGGATTATCACAACTTAGAGGATATCCACAACGGCGGTGAAGCCATGAACGCCTTTCCCGCCATGGAAACGATGGATCCGGAGACGCTGGCGCGCACCCGCAAAAATCTCCTGAAATACTGCGAACTGGACACCTACGCCATGGTAAAGGTCTGGGAGAAACTGAAAGAAGCGGCGGGAAACTAATTCTTTAACATTGGACCCGGGCGGGCTTGACCCGCCCGGGTTTCTCTGCGCAAAATCAGATCTCTTCGTACTCGATGCCGCGCTTTTTTGCCAGTCGGATGGCTTCGGATCCTTTCGGGGCGCGGATCTTCGGATATTCTTCCCCACGATAGTCGCTCAATTCTCCGATCTCTTTGACACTGGCGGGAAGTTGCAAGACCTCAATATTCTCCGCAAAACCGAAGAAATCGGAACCGATCCGTTCCACCCCGTCCGGCACGACCAGGACCCAAACGGCTTCGTCCTCTTCTTTCTTAGAATCTTCTAAAGTGTATGCTTTATCGTCCAAGATCCAAAGCAGCGTTTTTCCATCTCCGGAATACAATACGTGATTCCGGATCAAACCGCAGGGCGAAGCGGGATCAATCTTGATCCGGTTGATCTCTGTAAAATCAAAAGCGCCTTCTTCAATGGTTTTGACGGAGGCCGGGATGATCAGGGTCTCTACAGGTAAATCAAAGCAATCAAAATCCCCTCTGAAGAACGCGCCCTTCCCGATGGTCTCGATCCCGTCCGGGATCCTGACTGTTTTTTTATCGCTCAGATAATTCAGCAGTTTTCCGCAGGGAGAAGCGCAGTTTTTCCGGTCGGTTTCCCAGGCAATATAATCTGCGCTTTCTTCCACTTCAAAGTTATTCTTGCTCGTGTAGGTTCTCAGTTCGTAGATCATCGTTATTCCCTTTCCATTCGTTTTGTATTTCACAATGGGCGGTCTCGAACCGAACCCGACCGCCCGGGTATTCGCGTGGTTTTTATCCGCAAAGGCGCGTGGCTTCTCCTTCTTTCATAAAAAACATAAAAAAGAAGACCTTGGACCGTAACGCTGACAAATAACGTCTGAATAACAAGGAGACCGAAACTTTGAACCTGTCCGGCAAAACCCCGTCTTTTTTGAAAATAATGGCGTCCTTTGCGGAACGGAAAAAGGTCAGATCTCGACCTGGAAAGTCACGGTCTGATTGACCCGATCCAGCGCCAGCTGGGCGGCGGCAAGGCGGTCGGAAACGGCGGCGTGATCGCTCTGCGCCTCGGCGGGATCGTAATTGAGATAGGTGTAATCGATGACGTTGGAGCCGCGCATCAGCCGTTCATCCACCCGCTCTTTGGGCAGGCGCAGGCGCATTCCGGCAAGCTTCGCCTTCTGCCTCGTCAGCTGCGGGATCAGAACGAGCATTTCGTCCACGGTCACGTCAAAGCCGGGAACGACGGTGGAAACGTTGAAGAGATTGACGGCGTGCTTCACCCGGCGGATCTTTTCCGCCGTCTCTTCCAGTTCCGTCTGCGTCTGCCGGTAATCGTAGGCGGGGCGCACGCTTTCCGGGTCTTCGCCCAGCGCCGCGCGGAAGACCTTGCGCTTTTCTTCTTTCTCGGCGATGGAGGCGTATTCGTCGTTGAGCTTGCGGAGGAGCTTCGCCGCTTCCGCAGAGGTGAGAGTGAGTTTTTCCATTGTTTTTCCCTTTCTGTCGCATAATTTTTCTTTACACGTTGATCTTATCACAAGATACGTCCCGTTTTCGGTACATTTCATTCATCCCGATACAACGATTTCAGATCGCAGCGGAAATGGACGGTGGCGCGAAAGAGGGCTTCATTCCCGGGGATCGGCACCCACCGCTCTGCCGTGATCGGCGCATTGGCGGTGCCGGGGACAAGGGGACCGAATTCCATCTCGTGCTTTTTGTGAACGATCTCCATCATGGTCCATTCCTCCGGGGTTCCTTCGTAATAGATATCCTCAAGCGTTTCGCAGTCCCGGAAGGTCCCCTCCCGGATCTCCCGGACCCCTTTCGGGAGCGTGATCCGTTTCAGGTTCCTGCATCCTTTGAACGAACCCGCCTGGATCCATTGGATCGAGGGCGGCAGGATCAGTTCCTCCAGCGTTTCGTTTCCGGCGAACACCGGGCGGGTAAGAAATCTGACCGGCACCCGGATCGCATACTCGTTGACGACGCTTCCGGGGATCTTGACGGTCGTATGGCCGGGATCCGGCAGCGAAAAAACTTCCATCGGAAATTCCTCCCGCGGCATCCAAAGGATCTTATGTTTCTCATAGCGCATTTCGGTTTCGGGAAGCGCCGCCGCTTTCTTTTGAAATTCCGAAAAAGTCATGCGTGATCCTTTCTGTCAAACAGGGCGAGATATTGCTCGAAAGTCATCGGCTCCACGTCGTCGTTTCCGGCATCGACCCCCGATTTTTTGTGAGGGTTGAGTTCGCACAGGGAGTGGGTGCAGTTTCTCATGGCAAAATACGGACGGTGGCAGAACTGATAGCCGGAACGGTTCAGCAGACCGTAGTCAATCGTCTTTGCGATCACCGTGAAAGTACGGTCAAATTCTTCGCTCAGCGCGGGCAGAACGCGTTTCCGGAAGATCCTTTGGAGAACGCCGAGGTCTTCATCCGTGGCGAGGTTATAGAAAAGGCGGATCTGCCGGGGGAGAAGATCGTCTCCTCTTTCCAGCGCCGCCCGATAAAAGGGATTCTCGGGGAGCGTTTCGGCGCAGGTGTTGTAGAGAAGGTCGGAAAGCTTTTTGTGTTTCTCTTTCCTATACAGAAGATGCGCCGTCTCGCGGATGATCTCGCCGATGGGCTCTTTTTTCAGCCGGAGTTTTACCCGGACGGCGGGGTTCTTCGGATCCGCGTAGCAAAAAAACGCGTCGAACGCCGCCTTGCTTTTCCGCTGCACGGAAACGGTCATATCCCCTTCCGGGATCCCGATTTTCAGCGACTCGTCCGTTTCCATCGCCGCGGAATCCTTTTCAAAAGAGCGGATCGCCGCCAGGACGGTCTTTCTCGCCTCGGGCGTCAGATACCAAATCTTCGTGCCGTCCCGCATGATCGTTTTCGCCGCCCCGTCGCAGGAATAAAAGCCGGTGCCGCGCTGATGGATGCTGCATTCCAGTTCGTACCGCTCGCCGGTCTTTTTTCGGCATTCGCAGGAGCGGATCTCGTCTAAGTACCGCTTCCCGTCGATCCATTTTTCGTGTGTATGCATCTTTCACCACCGTAAGTTTCACGCCTTTTCCTCAAGGGCGCCGCAGCGGTGGAAGACCAGCGCCTGCGCCAGGAGTTTTTCTTCGGCGTTCAGAACGCACTCCGGCGCGTGAAGCTTTTGGAGTTTGTACAGACGGCGCACCCGCATGAGAACAGCGTAGGCAAAGGGCGTGTCCCCCAGACGGTCGCGGGCTTCGGCGTCCCAGGTTTCCCGGTGAGCGAAGAGCAGTTCTTCCTGCTTTTCCATCATAGCGGCTTCGCCCCCCGCGCTGAACGCCGCTTCGATTTCGCCGTCGGGATCGAAGGCGGTGTCCACCCCGGAAAGATAGCGGTCGCAGATCTTTTTCTGCGCCTTATTCAATTCGCCCTTTCCGGCAAAGGCGCGGATCGCTTCCGCAAGTTCCGCTTCTTCCCGGATGAGGGCGGCGCCGTCGCCGTCCGTCCGGCGCAGAGAAACGGTGAGGGCATCGTCTTTTCTGTGGATACGGAAGTCACAGCAGTTTTTATCGGCGGGAACGGTCACGGTCTCTTCTTTTAAGAGAGCGCAGATCAGGTCGCGAGGGGTCATGGCGTCGTAAGTCTCGTCGTTAAAAAGGGAAGTGTTTTTCATCATCGTTTCATCCTTTCTTTCGCCGCGGTGCTTTCAAATAACAGTATATATTTGATCACGGCAAAGCCGTAATCCGGGTTATACCGGGGGACCCGGGCGGGCTTGACCCGCCCGGGTGTTTGCGTTTAAACCGCTAGAGGCAGGCGCGAGGTGACGCCGCTTTCTTCTTTGATCCGGGCGATGTCCGCCGCTGTCAACACGCCCTTTTCCGCGAGACCTTTGGCGATGGCGTCCAGCAGATCCCGGTTGGCGGCGAGGATCTCTTTGGTGCGGCGGAACAGGCGTTCCAGCTCGACTGCCGCCGTCTTCTCCCGTTCCCTGAGGTTATCCTGAGAATTCTTAAAGCCAAAGTTGTGCAGGTGGAAGCCGCATACGGCGTTTTCCCCGATGAGATCCGTCACCCGGTCAAAGGCGCGGTCCAGATCCTCGGAGGAGCCCAGATCCACCACGCCGAAATGCTGTTCCGTGGCGGCAAGCCCCCCCAAAGAGATGTAGATATCCCCGTACACCGACATTCGGGTCTCTTCGTCGCCAACGGTATGACAGCGGGAGGTAAAGCCGCCGTTTTCCCCGTCCCGGCTGAAGGCGGAGACAAGGGTCACGCTCCCGGGGAAGAGTGCTTCGGCGATGGCGGCGTGGCCGGCTTCGTGGTAGATCACCAGCGCCCTTTGATCCTGACTGTTGTTAAGATCGGTCTCGGCGGGATCCATGACCAGCTTTTCCAGGGGAATGTTGTGGACGGCGTGGAGGCAAGCCCGCATGAAGTGATCCATGGTGATGACCTCGCTTCTCTCAAAGCCGGCGTAGAGCCCCGCCTCGTTGATGACGGTCTCCAGCTCGGCGCAGGATCTGCCTTCCATCATCTGCGCCACGATGACGGGATCCACGTCACCCATGAATTTCTTCTTTTCAATATAGTGGGCAATGATCTGGACCGCGTCCTGACCCCGGGGCGCCTTGATCCGGATCACCCGGTCAAACCGTCCGGCGCGGAGCAGGGATTCCGGCAGGCACCGCGTTTTGTTGGCGGTTGCCAGGACGAAGACGTCTTTGCCCTTAACGCTATCGATGCAGGACTGCACGGTGACGTATTCCTCGGCGTCGGGATGCCGGTCGTCCCCGTTGGCGAACTTATCCATATCGTCCAGGAAGACGACGGAAGGCGCCGTTTCCTTCGCTCGCTTGAAGGTGTCCCGGATCTCTTTTACGAAATCTCCGTTGGGCTTATCCTTCCGACAGACGAACGCCTGCCTGCCGCTCGCCTCGATGAGGGCAGCGGACATCAGGGATTTGCCCACGCCGGGCTTGCCGTGGAGCAGCAGGCCTCGCGGCGCGGCGACGCCCAATTTATTATAGGCGTCCGCGTTTTTCAGTACGTCCGCGATCTGCATCAGTTCGTTTTTCACCTGTTCGTAGCCGATGATCTTGTCAAATGCGTTCATTCTTTTTTACCTCAACTTTCTCCACAAAGCTAACGTTTTTCGTGCTATGATCGTAGCACGCCCCATGTACCGTTTTCGGGACTTCCGCTCCTCCGCTTTGTCCTCCTTTCCCCCAAAAAAGCGCAGTGTTATTTATAAGGGGTCTTCTGATTTTTTTCAAAAGATCCCTCACGCAAAGTAAACTATGTTGAAAAAAACGCTGTGTTTTTTCTTCTTTTTGAGCTCGCGTATATTATACCATACCGAACCGGCAAAACTCAAATATTTTACGGGACTTTTTTTCGGAAAGGGGTGTTGTGTCCCAAAAACGGAACAGGATTGCCCGGTTAAACCTTGATCCGGGCGATCTTTCCCCAAGGGGGCGTCACGTCCTCGTTGTTGATCAGCCAGAGTACGGGGATCCCGTTCGTCAATTTCACGTCGGGGAAAGGGGCGTACCCGTCGGTAAGGATGATGATGCACGTCGGCTTTTTATCGCACATATATTGCGCGACGTATTCAAAGATGATCTTGAAGCTGGTGCCGCCGCCACCCGCGGCGTGGATGAGGCGGAATTCCTCCTCGTTTTCAAAGGGAACGGGCTCAATGATGCCCGCGTCGAAGAAGCCCAGCCATCCCCGGAGCTTGCCGTCAAACTGGTCGATGGCGCCCTTCACTTCCGAGTAGGCGGCGGTGATCATCTCATCCGACATACTGCCGGAGGTATCGATCATGAAGAGAATATCCTCCGGTCGCTCTTTCTTTTCGTTGTAGTCCGGCAGAAAGAAGGGCGTTTCGTCAAAGCGCCGATCCGGCGGGGAAAAGGAATAGTCGCAGATCTCTTCCTGCACGAAATCGTTCAGGATCACCCGCCAGTCCGTCTGCGCCCGGCGCAGCTCTCCCCACAGGCGCTTCGCGAACAGGGGCATGGTCCCGTGGCGATTGTCCGGGTCCCGGATGGATACGGCTTCACAGGCATCCTCAAAGCGCTTCACCCAAAGATCGTTCACGTCGTCCTCATCGTCCTCGTCGTCTTCGTCCTTTT
>CAMPCJ010000086.1 GCA_946645685.1 uncultured Clostridia bacterium
TTTTCAGGTAGTGGCGCAGTTGCTCCTCGTTATGAACGATCTGCATGGCGCGGCCGCCCAGCACGAAGCTGGGGCGCACCAGGACCGGATATCCGATCCGTGCCGCTGCGCTGACGCCGTCCGAAACGCAAGTCACCGCCTGCCCTTCGGGCTGGGGGATCCCCAGATCCAGAAGCAGTTTTTCAAAAAGATCCCGGTTTTCGGCGCGGTCGATCGCTTCGCAATCGGTGCCTATGATCTTCACGCCTCTCTTGCGCAGCGGGTCGGCAAGATTGATAGCCGTTTGCCCGCCCAGCGTGGCAATGACCCCCTCCGGCTGTTCCAATTCAAGTATGTTCATCACATCCTCGGGGGTCAGCGGCTCGAAGTAAAGCTTATCGGCGGTGGTATAGTCGGTAGACACCGTCTCGGGGTTGTTGTTGATGATGATGGATTCATAGCCGGCTTTGCCGATGGTCTGAACGGCGTGGACGGTGGAATAGTCAAATTCCACGCCCTGACCGATACGGATGGGACCCGCGCCCAGCACGACGATCTTCTTTTTGTCGCCGATGCGGGACTGATTTTCCCCGGTATAGGAGGAATAAAGGTAGGCTATGTATTTGCCGGTGTGAAGCGTATCCACCATACGGAACACGGGTCTTATGTTCTCCCGGTGGCGGAAATTCCAAACCGAAAGCTCGTCGGTATTCCAAAGCTTTGCAATATAGGGGTCTGAAAAGCCCATCTTCTTGGCGGCGCGGAGAAGATCGGCGTTGTCCGGCGCGGCCGCCAGCGCTTTCTCGGTTTCCACGATGCGGGCGAGCGATTCAAGAAACAACGGCGTGATCCCGGTGATCCGGTAAAGCTTCTCCACCGTCTCTCCCCGGCGAAGGAGTTCCGTGACGGCAAAGATCCCGTCCGAATGGAAAACGCCCGCGTACGCCAAAAGCTCGTCGGTGGTCATGTTGTCAAATTTAGGCAGATAAAGGTGGGTACAGCCGATCTCCAGGGAGCGCACCGATTTGAGCAGGCATTCCTCCAGATTGGATCCGATGCCCATGACCTCGCCCGTCGCCTTCATCTGCGTTCCAAGCAGGTTGGAAGCCGCCGTGAATTTATCGAACGGAAAGCGCGGGAATTTGGCGACAACGTAGTCTAAGCTCGGCTCAATGGCGGCAGTCCCCCCCGCCACCGGGATCTCATCCAGCGTCATACCCACGGCGACCTTGGCCGTTACGCGGGCAATGGGGTATCCGCTCGCCTTTGACGCCAGCGCCGAGGAACGCGATACACGCGGGTTTACCTCGATCAAAAAGTACTCGGAGGAATCGGGATCCAGCGCAAACTGCACGTTGCAGCCGCCCTCGATCCCCAGCTCGCGAATGATCCGGATCGCGCTGTCATTCAGCATTTTCAAGTCGTGGTCATGGAGGGACATGATCGGCGCCACCACGATAGAGTCGCCGGTATGTACGCCGACGGGATCGACGTTTTCCATACCGCAAATGGTGATGGCACGGTCGGCGCCATCGCGCATCACTTCAAACTCAATTTCCTTATACCCCTTGACGCTCTTTTCCACCAGCACCTGGTGTACCGGAGAAAGGGCAAAACCGTTCATCGCGATCTCAAGCAGTTCTTCTTCGTTGTTGGCAAAACCGCCGCCGGTGCCCCCCAGGGTGAAGGCGGGGCGCAGCACCACCGGATAGCCGATCTCCCGGGCAGCTTTCTTGGCTGCCTCGATGTCATAGGTGATCTCCGACGGAATGGTGGGCTCTCCGATAGACTGGCAAAGCTCCTTGAAAAGTTCGCGATCCTCGGCGCGCTCGATCGAGCTGCTGGGCGTTCCGAGCAGTTCGGTATGGCATTCTTTGAGGACTCCCTTCTTCTCCAGCTGCATAGCCATATTCAGACCGGTCTGCCCCCCGATGCCGGGGACGATGGCGTCCGGGCGCTCATAGCGCAGTATCTTGGCGATGTACTCCAGCGTGAGCGGCTCCATATACACCTTGTCGGCAATGCTGGTGTCGGTCATGATCGTGGCGGGGTTGGAATTCACGAGAACGACCTCGTATCCCTCCTCCTTCAGGGCGATGCACGCCTGGGTGCCCGCGTAGTCAAACTCGGCGGCTTGACCGATGACGATGGGCCCCGATCCGATGATGAGAATTTTTTTCAAATCTTTGCGCTTCGGCATTTTTGCTTCCTCCGGGAAATGTGTCCTGTGTTTATTGCTTCCTGTAAACGACTTGTCCCGCGTGAACGGTCAACAGGTTATTACCGTATAATTCCATACCGGCAAAGGGCGTGGCGCGTCCGGCGGAAAGGAAGGTCTGCGGATCCACCGTCTCGCAGGCGTCAAGATCCCAAACCGAAAAGCCGTCGTCCCGGGGGATACCGAACCGGCGGCGCGGCGCGTACGCCATGAGATCCACCAGTTTTTCCAGAGAGATCACCCCCGGCTTTACCAGATGGGTGTAAAGCGCCGGAAAAGCCGTTTCGAGACCTACGACCCCGAAGGGACTGCCCGAAAGCCCCCGGCTCTTTTCCTCGGCGGTATGGGGCGCGTGGTCGGTGGCGATCATGTCGATGGTGCCGTCCAGGATCCCCTCGATCAAAGCGGCGCGATCCTTCGGAGCGCGGATCGGCGGATTCATTTTGAACCGCCCGTCCTCTTTCAGATCCTGATCGGTCAGGATGAGGTAATGGGGCGCCGTCTCGCAGGTCACGTCGACCCCCGCCGCCTTCGCCCTCCGGATCAGATCCACGCTTTCGGCGCAGGAAATATGACAGACGTGGTAAGCGGCGCCGGTCTCGGCAGCCAGCTTCAGATCCCGCCGGATCGGCCGCCATTCGCTCTCGGAGCAGATGCCCCGGTGACCATGGGCGCGGGCATAGGCGCCGTCGTGGATGGTTCCCCCCCGCAGCAGGCTGTTCTCTTCACAATGCGCCGCCAAAACCTTTCCCAGTTTTTTGCACGCCAGCATCAGCGAGCGCATCATTTCTTCGCTCTGCACCCCTCGCCCGTCGTCCGAAAAAGCGACGACGTCCGGCGCCATGGCGGCAAGGTCGGCGGCTTCTTCTCCCCTCTCGCCCACCGTAAGCGCCCCGTACGGGTAAACCGGGATCACGGCGGTGCGCTCGATGATCGCCCGCTCCTCGGCAAGATGCTGCGCCGAATCCGGAACGGGATCGAGATTGGGCATGGTGCAAACGGCGGTGTAGCCGCCGTGCGCCGCCGCCCGGGATCCGCTGAAAATGGTCTCTTTATGTGAAAAACCCGGCTCGCGAAAATGCACGTGCACGTCGCAAAAGCCGGGAAAGATCGTATAGCGGGGATCGTTGAGAACGGAAAAGCGCTCATTCGTCGCGAAAAACAGCGCCGCGCCGGTCGCGCCGGGTTCGTTTGCCATGATTTTTGCTCGAAGCGTGTTCACGGTGGCAGTCCTCCTTTTTTTCGACGGGCGCAGTCAGCCTTTTTCCGGCAACAAAAAAATCTTGCCTTTCGGCAAGATAACAGCGCAAACCGATCCCCCGCCTCGCAGCAAGGGATACGCGCATCTTGCCGGTCTCTCGGGACTGACTTAAAGACGCTTTTCATCGGCTGCACGTTCGTGCACCGACTTCATTTTTATTACGGTTATCTTATAACAAAACGCCCCCTTTTGTCAACCCCGTTCAAACATTTTTCAGCGCATTTTTTCGTGACCGGCTCGCCCGTCTTGCACCCGCCAAGCGTTATACACTCGTGAACTGCGCCGCATAGCTCGCTTTGCTCAGCTGCGGATGCCTTTCCGAAACGTGGTGGGGGAGGTTTATTATGTCGTCGTACTTACCCATGCTCATTGCGTTGCCTCGCTTTTCACAAACCGGATGGCGGAAAACCTTTTTCTATATTTGCAAATTCTTTTACGTTCATTGAACCGTTCCTTTCTGCCTGTCAAATATACTGATCTTTCTTCGACGTTTTCCCAACCAGAACGTAAGATACCGCAAACAATACGGCGACAAATCCGACAAAGTACCACGTACTTGTGTCGACGCTGGCTATATAATCATACGCCCCGTGAAGAAGCGCGGGAACAACAATCGAAAGAATATTGAAAAACTTCATTCTGCCCTGTGTGTTTGCGTAATCATACTTCTTGGCGATGCCGTAGAATACGCCCATAAAAACGCCGAAGCACGCGTGGCCGGGAATAGCCGTCAGCGCACGGAGGATCGCCGTCGTGAAGCCATACGACATGACGTAACTGATATTTTCCCACAGCGCAAATCCGAGAGATACGAACACCGCGTAGACGACGCCGTCGTACCGACAGTTGAATTCCGGGGACTTCCACGAATTACGTCTGAGCATAAAATACTTCGCACCTTCCTCCGCAAACGCAACTATGCCGAAGTACAGGATCAGGTTGTAAGCATGACTGTTTTGCGGCAAAGCAAGATTGAGCAAGGTCCCAAGAATCCGCTCTGCTACGAGCGCGATCAGCGACGAAAAGATGCCTGCCTTCACCAAATTCCAAAGCAAACGCGGCGATTCCTTTTCAAGCCTGTCTGAGCGATAGGCTTTGATCATCAGGAATACTGCCGGCACGACGGCGGCAATTACCAGAATAAAGTCGTAAGTTACGAGTGTGGGTAAAAGAAAGTAAAACATATCATCAGTCTCCGTTTTCAGTTTTCGTCCGTACCGTCTGACGATTTGCCTCTTTGCAGCCATCTACGATTCAGTCTGACGGTTTCATCATCAATTTCCTTTTTCAATTTTTTCGCGTCTTCTGACGCCTCATTCTCATCATAAAGAATATCGATAAGGCTGTTCTGCTTTTCAATTATTCTGCTTCTGATCGAACCGGATGTTTCGATACTGTCTGCGATTTCCGTTTTCTTCTGATCAATCTGTGCGCCGATCATTTCAATTCTTTCATCGACGCTGCGCTTCAATCGATCGGTCTCTTTTCTGATCTGCTCCATTTTGGCGGCGATCTTTTCCGTTCTATATATCACATTCGGGTAAGCTTCGGCAAATCTTCTTGCAAATACCGACCTGTCGCTCAAAAGAGCCTTGATCTCACGGTTGATTTCCTCGGTGTTGTCAGCCTGACTATTTTCAACTCCGTTCTTGACAAGCCTCAGCACAAAGTGAGACGCTACATAATCTGCCGCAATGATGGCGATAAGGCATCCCGCCATCGCCGCCCTTGCCGGCATTATGATATTTCCGAACAGTCCGAGAAGGATCGGGTTTGCCAGCTTTATAATGATGCCGCCGAGCCCGAACAGAACGAGATTTCCGATCCAGATCCGTCCGCGCAGATTCATAGGTTTTGTGCTGTAATCCCACCATCTTGCGTGAAAGCGTTTCTCAAGCACGAGGCTTGTCAGGTATTCAATAGTCCCGCAAAGCACGAACGAGACGGCAAAAGCGGTTCCGTATGACATTTCGCTCACGGGTATGAGATCGTACGAGATCGTTATAAGCAGCGCGCCGAAGCCGTATATGGGAAGCCACGGTCCGATAAGGAATCCCCGGTTTATGAATCTGTGATACTGTATAAGCTTCAGCGTCACTTCTATGATCCACCCGACGAAAGCGTAGCTGAAAAATATGAGTATGTAGTTTATGACAGTTTCCATAAGCGTTCGTCCTGTTTTTACTTATTTGTTTCCTTTGGGGATCTCTTTGTCAGTTCATATTTGTCCCGTTCGATATGAACGTCGAACTCCTGTTTCTCACCGTCAGGTGAAACAAGTGTAAGAACTGTGTCGCCGGATCGTTTGAAATCAACGTGGAGCATATAATCCTCAACGCTTTCCACATACCGTATCTCAGCGTCACCGTATTTTTTGTCTGCAAGATATGCGCTGTATGTGCCGTCAAACTGACAATTCTCGCCGTTTCCCATGATCTCAGTGCTATAAACAGGCGGATTCAGCAGGCAAACGACAGTAAGATCCACACCTCAAAGGTTACCGCGATCGTATGAAAGAAGTATCGTGCAGAGCCGGTATAAGCGCCATAACAGCGGTGAATACGCCTGCGGATACTGCCGCTATGATCAAGTTTCGGCCATGTCAGATCGATCCCGCCGAACAGTTTCTTGATTGTTTTTGTCAATGATGTTCAATCCTTTCCGCTGTTTCACCATATTTATTAAATCGCTTATCCCGACAAACCGGAATTT
>CAMPCJ010000087.1 GCA_946645685.1 uncultured Clostridia bacterium
GCGATGTTCCACACCCTCTTCCCGTCCGTTTCGGCGGACAAGATCCCCGGCGCGGTGTGGGAAGCGGTGGAAGCGGGAGAGAGCCTCACCGCCGCCTACGCGGTGCATTTCGTACAGGAAATGCGGGACAAAGAGCGGATCGAGCGGCTCAATGAAGAAAACGCCAAAGCGGCGCCCCCTCCCGTGCGCCACGACGGCAAAGAGGAAAGCTATTTCAGCCCGGAAGCCGTGAAAGCCATGAGCCGGGAAGAAGTACGCAAAAACTATCAGGAGATCCTGCGCTCGATGGATCACTGGAATTGACGTAAGTCAGGAAAGGAAGGTAAAAATATGGCTATTCAGAATTTCATCCCCACCCTTTGGAGCGAGACCCTCTACAGCGAGCTGGAAAAGGACTACGTGGGCGTCAAGCTCAGCAACCGTGAGTTTGAAGGCGAGATCCGGGGCGAAGGCGACCGGGTCAAGATCGTGGGCGTGGGACCCGTCACCGTGTTCGACTACACCAAAAACCAGGATATGCCCACCGCCGAAGTCCTCAGCGACTCCGAGCGCACCCTGATCATCGATCAGGCGAAGGGCTTCAATTTCTTCCTGGATTCCATCGATCTGGCGCAGTCCAAGAAGGGACTGATGCAGGCGGCGATGAAGGAAGCCTCCAACGCGCTGTCCGACGTGGCGGATCGTTTCATTTACTCCCTGGAGGACGAGAATGTGGAGGAGCTGACGGAGAATGCCGCCAATTCCCAGACTATTCTGGGCGTCATCTCCGACGCCCGCCGCATCCTGATGGAGCACAACGTGCCCAATTCCGCCCGTATCAGCCTGGAAGTGCCCCCCGCCATCGAGCAGAAGCTGGTGCTGGCGAAGGTCCTGCGGGATACCGATAACTCCGCCGCTCTCGGCCGCGGCTACATCGGCTCCTTTATGGGCTTCGACATCTACGTCACCAACAACATCCAGGCGGATGAAAACGGCGTGTACCGCTGCTTTGCCCGTACCGGGCGCGCCATCGCCTTTGCGGAGCAGCTTTCCGCGGTGAAGGCGTACGAGCCGGAGCTGCGCCACGGCGACGCCGTGAAGGGCTTGCACCTCTACGGCGCCAAGATCGTCTACCCCAAGGAGATGGTCTTTTTGAACCTCAAGCCCGCCGCGGAGCCCGTCGCGTAAAGCGGGACAATACCCCTTTCCAAGGAGGAACGATATGACCACAGCTAACGAGATCTTGCGCGCCACCCTGTCCCTGATGGGCGCGGAAAAGGAAGAGGCGCGCTATGCGGAGCGCGCCCTGGCGGGGATCAACGCGCTGACGGCGGATCTGTTCGTCCTGGATCGCGCTTTGAAAGGGGAGGCGGCCGCTCCGGCGGCTGCCGTCCCCGTTCTGGCGTCCCTGGAGGATACCACGGATCTTGCCGACCTGCTGGTACGCAGTCTCATCCCGCTGGGGCTGGCGGCGTACCTGCTGAACGAGGAGGAAGAGCGGCGCGCCGCCTTTTTCCACAATCTGTATCGCACGGAGAAAAACGTGCTGCTGCGGCAGTTTGCCCCCAGCCGCCGCCACCCCATCCGGCAGGTCTATTGAGGAGGGCGCCATGGCACAAGCGTTTACCTATCGGATCGAACATTTCACCGGGCTGGACGAGGACGCCGACGTCAGAGCGGACCGCGTGCCGGGCGCCAGCCCGGATATGCTGAATTTCCGGGTGACTGCCAAAGGCGAGCTGGTACGTCGGGACGGGTGCGAAACCGTTTTTACCTTCCCCGATACCCTGCGGGGGATCTGGTGCGGAAAGCTCGGCGGCGACCTTTTGTTCACCGCCGTTTCCGGCGGCGTCCTGTACGCCTCCGGAGAGGGCTTTGACCGTCTTTCCCCCGTTGCGGGGACGGTGCCCGGGGATCGGGAGATCCGCTTTGTCCCCTTTTTGGGAAAGCTGTACCTCCTCACCGGGGACGGGATACTCGTGTTCGACGGAGAGACACTGGCGCCCCTGACCCCCTATGAGCCCACCCTTGCCACCGCCACCGCGCCAAACGGCGACGGCACGCCCCTGGAGGACGTGAACGCGCTGACGGATCGGGTCAAGCAGGTCTTTGTTCCGGACGGGACGTCCGTTCTGTACCGCCTGTGCGTGAGGAACATCGAATCCATCGAGCGGGTGGAGGTAGGCGGGGAGGAGCTGCCCCAAAACGCCTGGGTGTGGGATTTTATGGCGGAGGCGGTGAAGTTCGCCCGTCCTCCGGAGCAGGGAGCGAATGAAGTGGTGATCCACTTCCGCGTTACCGGGTACGATCCCGCTCTGGCACGGCGGATCCTGAACTGCCGCTGCGCCGCCGCGTTCGGCGGCTCCAACGATACCCGCCTGTTCCTTTACGGCTGCGACGAGGCCCCCGACATCCGCTTTCACAGCGGCATGGCGGGCGGCGTGCCGGATCCGGCTTACGTCCCCGCGACGCATTACACGCGCATCGGGGACGGCTCCCCCGTCACCGCCCTTTTGCGGCACTACGATCGTCAGCTCATTTTCACCGAAAAGGCAGCCTACTATTCGTACCTTTCGTATGAAACGGAGGCAGACGGGCGCACCCGCGCCGTCTTTCCGGTGCTGCCCCTGTCGGACGACCGGGGCAACCAGGCGCCCTACCAGGCGCTTTTGATGGAAAACGAGCCCGTCACCTTAACGGAAGCAGGCCTGTTTCGATGGGTGTCCACCAACGTGCGGGACGAGCGGAACGCCCGCCTCTTCTCCCAGCCGGTGCGCTCCCTGCTCGCCGGGTTCTCTCCCCGCTCCGCCCGCTTATTCAACCGGAAGGCGCAGGGAGAGCTGCTCCTCTATGCCGGGTCGGATATCGTGGCGTACCGCTACGGGACCGGGGCGTTTTACCGCCACCGGGTAGAGGGGGTTTCCATCCGCTGTATGGCGGAATGGGAAGGCGTCTTGTATTTCGGTACGGACAGCGCCGTCTGCCGGGTGGGCGGCGGAACGGATCTGGGCGTCCCCTTCCCGGCGTATTGGACGACGCCCTTTCTCACCCTGGGCGCCCCGGAGCGGGAGAAGAATCTCTACGCCGCCGCCCTTTGCGCGGACACCACCGAAGGCGGCGCGGACTGCGATTTTTGCTTCGTCACCCCCGAGGGGGAAAGCTCCGGCGGCGCCACGGCGTCTTTTTCCGCCGGGAGCCGCGCCCGCGTCCGCTCCTTCCCCGCGCGCCACTGCCACTTTGAACGGGTGCAGGCGCGCCTGACGGAGCGCGGGGCGGGCAAACTTCACGTTCGCTATCTGTCCCTCGCCGGCAAGATATGCGACAAGCACACATAAGGAGGCACTATGACCACGAAAAACTCTGTGGAGGCGATCCTGCAGCGCATGGAGGAAGGCACCGAAGCGATCTATGCGCAGTATCGCGAGAAGGCGCGGCAGGCAAAGGCTTCCTATCAACAGAAGCGGCAGGAGCTGGATACGGACTTTCGGGAAAACGCCCGGGGTCTTACCGGCGCCGCGCAGGTGGATCTGGCAGGACGCCTGACCGGGCTTTCCGATCTGGGTCTGGCTTCCTCCGGCGCCGCCGACCAGGCGCGCATCTCGTCCCGTACCGCCTTGCTTTCTTCTCTGGGCAAGCTGGCTCTGCAGCACGCCCGGGAGAGCGCCGCCGCCCGCACGGCGTATGAAAACACCGCCGCGTCCCTGGAAACGGAAGGCGCGGAGAAGGCAAGCAAGTACCGGGACACCATGACCCGGCTGCTCCTGGAGCAGCAGAACAAGGATCGGGAGTTTGCGGAAAAGCAGGAGCTTTCCCGGCAAAAGCTCGCCCTTTCCCGGCAGAAGCTGGCGCAGCAGACTTCTTCCAAGAATAGCGGCACAGACGGCATCGTCCCGCCTGAAAAGCCGACCCAGATGATGGAAGCCATTCTCAAGGGCGCCCGCAAGTACAACACACTGTACGGCTATTCCTACGTGGACCCCAGCGCCGTCAAGAAAGCGGTGCGGAAGATCATAGAGGACGAGCATCTCTCCAAAACCTGGCGCTATCAGGTCTACGTGATCGCCCGGTCCATGGGCTACTACACCTGATCCCCCTGTCCGCGGAACACAGATCCCTTTCCGCCGTCCGGCAAAATGCCGGGCGGCGGAGCTTTTTTTGCTGACGAAAAAAGCGCTTCTTTTCGTCTTTTCCGAAAAAAATGAAACCGATCCCCCCGTTCTTTTTTGTGAATTGTTTACAATTCCTTCTTGTAATTATGTGTTTTTCGATATAAAATAAAGGCACAGCAAACACAATGGAGGAAAACGGTATGAAACGGGTCACAGCCCTTCTTTTGTTGACGATCATGCTCTTGACCACCGCCTGCTCCGGCACGGCGGCAACCACCACCGCCGCGAACACCGCCGCCACCGCACCGGCGACCGAAGACGCCGCTCAGCGGAACGCCACCGGCTTCTGCGTAGGCTACGGCCGTGTGGATATCTCTCCCACGCAATCCGTCCCGCTGGCGGGGCTGGGCAACACGGATTACCGGATGTCCCAGCGGGTCATTGACAAGATCTACGCCTCCTGCGTCGCCATCCGGGACGCGGAGGGAGAAATGATCCTTCTGATCAGCCTGGACGTGATCCGCGCGGAAAAAGACTTTGCCGATATGATCCGCAAGATCACCGCCAAGGAAGCGGGGATCGATCCCGGGAACGTTCTGGTAAACTGCTCCCACACCCACTCCGCGCCGGACACCTCTTCCACCTCGGGCGCCATCGGCACCTGGAAGAGCATGGTGTATAAAGTGGTGAAGGACGCCGCCCGGGACGCCGTGGCGGATCTGGACAGCGCCACCGTGTGGGTGGGCACCACGCAAACGGAGAACCTGAACTTCGTCCGCCGGATGTATAAGACCAACGGCTTCATTTCCGCCAATACCGATTACGGCACCGGGGAGATCACCACCTACGAGTCGGAAGTGGATACGGAAATGCGGGTCATCAAATTTGACCGGCAGAACGCCGAGGACGTCGTCATGGCAAGCTGGCAGGCGCATCCCACCCTGACCATGATGTCCAACGGCGAGGTGCAGAACGACGTGTCCGCCGACGCCATCGGCACGTGGCGGAAAGAGGCGGAGTCCGAATTGGGCGTGAAGTTTTCCTTCTTCCAGGGCGGCGCCGGCAACGTGAATATGACCACGAAAATGCCCTCCGATAAAGGCAAATACACCACCGACTATAAAGAGGCGGGGAAGAAGCTCTGTGAAGCCATGAAGGACGCTCTGGCAAACCTCACGGAGAGCCCCGTGGGGAAAGTCCGCGCCATGACCACCACCCTGGAAGCGCCCTATCAGCACGGCGACGAAGAGAAGATCCCCCAGTGCGAGGAGATCGCCCGGCTGTGGGAGTTGAATAAGCGGGAAGAGGCGCAGGCGCTTTGCGATCAGTACGGCATCTCCTCCGGCTTTGAGGCAAACGCCATCATCGCCCGGGCGACCCGTCCCGCCACCGGCACCCTGGAATTGACCTGTTACGCTTTCGGGGACATCGCCGTCACAGCCGCGCCCTTCGAGCGCTTCTGCCAGACGGAGAAAGAAGTGCGGGAGCGCTCTCCCTTCTCCTTCACCTTCGCCTTGAGCTACTCCAACGACTACCAGAAGTATCTGCCCGCCGCGGAATGCTGGGACAACCGGGGTTACGAGGTGGTGGTGAGCCGCTTCGATAAAGGCACCGCCGAGCTGGTCACCGAGCGCCAGCTGGAAATGCTCGCACAATTGAAAGAGATGTAAAATTCAAAAGGAGCGGTTGGTTTTCCCGCCGCTCCTTTTTCGCGCCTTCCGCCTGTGACGCGCCTCGCTTCCGCTTTGCAAAAGAAGCGCTTGCCCGACAGAAAGAGCCGTTTTTCTCCCGCCTCCCAACCCTTCCTCCGCGAAAAATTTCCCGTGGGGCTTGACAAGAGCCTCCCTTTTGCATATAATAAGTAAGCCGACAGGGAAGAAATAGGCCGTTGTGGCGGAACTGGCAGACGCAAGGGACTTAAAATCCCTCGGCAGCAATGCCGTACGGGTTCGATTCCCGTCAACGGCACCAATATCGCGGGGTAGAGCAGTTGGTAGCTCGTCGGGCTCATAACCCGGAGGTCGTGTGGTTCAAGTCCCACCCCCGCAACCA
>CAMPCJ010000088.1 GCA_946645685.1 uncultured Clostridia bacterium
CACCGAAAAGAGCAAGGGCACCAAGGTGTTCGCTCTGGGCGGCAAGATCAACAACGTGGGTCTGGTGGAGGTCCCCATGGGTACGACCCTGCGGGAGCTGATCTATGACATCGGCGGCGGCGTGCCCGGCGGCAAGAAGTTCAAAGCCATCCAGACCGGCGGCCCCTCCGGCGGATGCCTCACCGAAAAGGATCTGGACACCGCCATTGACTTTGATAACCTGGTGGCGGCGGGCAGTATGATGGGCTCCGGCGGCGCCATCGTCATGGACGAGGACAACTGTATGGTGGACGTTGCCAAGTTCTATATGGAGTTCATCTGCGACGAGTCCTGCGGCAAGTGCTCTCCCTGCCGGATCGGTACCAAGCGTATGCTGGAGTACCTCACCAAGATCACCGAGGGCAAAGCCACCATGGAAGACCTCAGACAGCTGGAAGAGCTGGCAGCCACCGTGAAGGCGGGCTCCCTCTGCGCCCTGGGTCAGACCGCTGCCAACCCCATCCTCTCCACCCTGGCTCAGTTCCGGAACGAGTACGAGGCGCACATCATCGACAAGAAGTGCCCCGCTCACGTCTGCAAGAATCTGATGCAGTACGTCATCGATCCCAATAAGTGCAAGAAGTGCTCTCTCTGCGCGCGGCAGTGCCCCGTGGGCGCCATCAGCGGCGAAGTGGGCAAAGTCCCGTTTGTCATCGATCAGTCGAAGTGTATCAAGTGCGGCATGTGCATGTCCTCTTGTAAGTTCGGCGCCATCGAGAAGAAATAAGGAGGGAAGGCAATATGGCTAAAATCAATATCAAGATCGAAGGAGTCCCTTACCAGGTGGAACAGGGTTTGACCATCCTGGAAGCGGCCCGCGCCTGCGGTTATGAAATTCCTTCTCTCTGCACCTTCAACCACGGGGAATGCAACGTGGGCTCCTGCCGGGTCTGCCTGGTGGAAGCCACCGGCGCCAGAGGGCTGGTCGCCTCCTGCGTGTATCCCGTCAACGAGGGCATGGAGATCACCATCTCCTCTCCCAAGGCCGTGGCTGCCCGCCGCGCCTCCGTGGAGCTGCTCCTCTCCAACCACTCCATGAAGTGCCAGCAGTGTGAGAAGAACGGCAAGTGCGAGCTTCTCCACGTGGCAAATCTCACCGGCGCCCGGGAGGATATGTTCCAGGGCACCAAGACGCCTACCACCATCGACACCCTGGCGCCCGCCATCACCCGGGACACCAGCAAGTGCATCCTCTGCGGCCGCTGCGTAGCCCGCTGCGCCAACGCCCACGGCCTGGGCATCCTGGGCTTTGAAAACCGCGGCTTCAACACCGTGGTGGGCCCCGCGGAGAACCGTTCCTTCGCCGAGTCCCCCTGCATCCAGTGCGGCCAGTGCGTTTCCGTCTGTCCCACCGGCGCTTTGATGGAAAAGAGCGAGATCAGCAAGGTGGACGAAGCCATGGCGCAGGGCAAGTTCGTGGTCGTGCAGACCGCGCCCGCCGTTCGCGCCGCCCTGGGTGAGGAATTCGATATGCCTGTGGGCACCCCCGTTACCGGCAAAATGGTCGCCGCCCTCCGCAGACTGGGCTTCAAGCGCGTGTTTGATACCAACTACGGCGCGGATCTGACCATTATGGAAGAAGCCAACGAGCTTCTGGGCCGCATCAAAAACGGCGGTACCCTGCCCATGATCACCTCCTGCTCTCCCGGGTGGATCAACTACGCGGAGTATCAGTACGGCGATCTGCTGCCTCACCTGTCCTCCTGCAAGTCTCCTCACGAAATGCAGGGCGCGATCCTGAAGCATTTCTGGGCGGAAAAGGCGGGCGTGAAACCCGAAGATCTGTTCGTGGTCTCCATTATGCCCTGCACCGCCAAGAAGGCGGAGAAGGAGCGGGAAGCCAACAAGACCCGCGGTCTTGCGGACGTGGACGCCGTTCTCACCACCCGGGAGCTGGGCAAGCTGATCCGCCGCAGCGGTATCAACTTCACCAAGCTGCCCGACGAGGACTTCGACAATGACTTTATCGGCGAGTACACCGGCGCGGGCGTCATCTTCGGCGTCACCGGCGGCGTGATGGAAGCGGCTCTTCGTACCGCCGCCTTCGTCCTCACCGGCAAAGAGCATGAAGCGATCAAGTTTGAGGAAGTCCGCGGCTTCGACGGCATCAAGGAAGCCTCCTTCAACCTGGCGGGTCAGACCGTGAACATCGCGGTCGCCCACGGCATGAAGAACGCCAAGGTTCTGCTGGATGACATTCGCAAAGGCACCAGCAAGTATCACTTCATCGAGATTATGGGTTGCCCCGGCGGTTGTATCAACGGCGGCGGCCAGCCCTACGTCCGTGAGTGCTTCCTGCCCAACGAGGATCTGGACATCATGGATACCTATAAAGCCAAGCGTGCGGCTGCGCTTTATTCCGAGGACGAGCGGCAGACCATCCGTCAGTCCCACAACAACCCGCAGATCCAGCAGCTTTACAAGGAATTCCTGGGCGAGCCCAACTCTCATCTGGCGCACGAGCTGCTCCACACCGAGTACGCGCCCAAGACGCCCTTCCCCGCTAAGTAAATAAGCAAACCCCCGAGAAAGCCGGTCGAAGGATCGGCTTTCTTTTTTGCAGGAAGAAACTGCAAATTGACATCCCCGCCGTCGCCCGATATAATAAAAGTCGAAAAACCGCATTTCCGGAGGACTCCCATGAAACAGCTCGTCTCCCGCGCCACGGCGCTAATCCTGGCTCTTTTGTTCTTCTTTCCCCTGGTGACGGGTGGAACGGAGAGCCGCGCCGCCGAGCCGGCACCGGTCATGAGCGCGTCTCAGTTCGTATCGAAGATCACGGACGTTGTGGAAAACTACAAGACCTTATACGTACACGGCGGGTGGGGCTGGCCTATGAACGCCGAAAACAAAAGCCGCGCCATCAACAGCACCGTCACGGATTACAACCGGCAGAGCGACCGGAAGGAAATGGTGCTCGCCGCCACGGACGATACCTTCGGCTTTGACTGCATCTGCGTGATCAAAGCGATCCTTTGGGGCTGGACGGGAGACGTCCATCACAAGAACGGCGGCGCCGTTTACGGAGCCGGCGGCGTGGCGGATTTCGGCACGAGCAACGCCGCGAATTACTGCACCGATCTGTCCGAGACCTTCGATCTGGACGCGATGCTTCCCGGGGAGATCCTTCTGATGCAGGGGCACGCCGGCGTTTACCTGGGCGGCGGCAGAGTGGCGGAATGCACCCCGCTGTGGGACAACGGTATGCAGTACAGCGAGATCGACGGGCGGGGCACCCGTTCCAAAAACGGCTCCTCCGGCGGGCGCTGGCTTCGCCACGGCAAATTGAAATATCTTTCCTATGAGCCCGTGACCCACACCCACGCCGCCTCCTGCGGCTGGGAGGAGGGCTACTGCGACCGGCTGGGGATCTGGCGCCCCAATCTGGACAACGGCGTCCTGTACCGGTCGGACGGCGGCTTCTTCGTCCCCGGCACCTATGAGATCGGGCGATCGGGCGCCGGCCGCACCACCCGCCCCTATGGGGCGGAATACGGGGACAACCGGGTGTGGGCGCTTGCCGCCGGGGAAAAAGCGGAAGTGACCG
The DNA here is from genome assembly GCA_946645685.1 of uncultured Clostridia bacterium. GTDB lineage: Bacteria > Bacillota > Clostridia > Oscillospirales > SIG627 > RGIG5579. The sequence goes on from CAMPCJ010000088.1 coordinate 3,587, forward strand.
GCGCCGTGAAAAACGGGCTGGGGGAGATCTGGGCGCGCGTCAGGCACGACGGCGTGACCGGGTATTTCCCCGAGGACGCCCTGATCCTTTCGGAGGCGGCGCCCTCCGCCCTCACCATCACCATTGACGAACGGGATGCCCCCACAGGGCCCCTGCCTTACAAAAAAACCTTCGGATGCGACGGCAAGATCACGTCCAACTATCCCTTGACGGAAGTGACCGGTACCATCCTTTCGGCGGCGGGGGAGACCGCCTGCGCCTATCGCGCCGTCCCCGGGGGACTGTATTACAGTATCCGCCGGGACGGGTTGGACGCCGCCATGCTGTTCAACAAACTCGGCGTGGGCAGTTATCTGTATATCGTCACCGCTTCGGACGCCGCCGGCACACAGCGCCGCTTCGTATCCTTCTTCTCCGTTTATACCAACGATCCCGCCCCCCTCAGCTACGCGGTGATCTACGACGCAAACGGCGGGGAGGGCGGCCCGGGGATGCAGACCAAGGTGCCCGGTGCGCCCCTGGCTTTGAGCGCGTCCGTCCCCACACGGGCGGGCTACGCCTTTACCGGGTGGAACACCGCCCTCGACGGCAGCGGCGCGCCCTTTGCCCCGGGCGCTCTCTTTGAGATCGACGCCAACACCTGTCTCTTTGCCCGGTGGAAGAAAGAAGCCGCCTCCCCGGCGCCGGCGCCCGGGGACGAACCCCTCTGGGGCGACGCCAACGGGGACGGGGCGATCAGCAGCAAGGACGTGGTGCGCCTGAAGAACTATCTTGCCAATTACAACGACGAAACCGGCACGTCCTCCGTGGAGCTGTTTCCCGGCGCGGACGCCAACGGGGACGGGGCGATCAGCAGCAAGGACGTGGTACGCCTGAAAAACTATCTGGCCCATTACAACGACGAAACCGGCACGTCCTCCGTGCCCCTGGGAAAGACGGCTTGACAAGCCGCTTTTTGCCCGATATAATGAGCGTAGTCGAAAGCGCACGCGCTTTGACAAAAATTGAAAAGGAGAAAAAGCATGAAGAAGACTCTTTTGACCCTTGCGGCGACCCTTCTGTCGCTGACGATGCTGCTGGGTCTCGCCTCCTGCGGCGGAAGCACCACCCCCGCGACGCAGCCGAAGACCGGCGTGGAAACGCCTGTGGAAGAGGTTGTGAAGATCGAGCTTGCCGGGGATTACGTCATCGATCTGGGCGAGTTGGATCTGGCGGGCATCGTGGATGAAAATCTGGAGAAAGCCCTTGCCGCCGCCGGCGACGAAGTACCGGTGGAAACCGAGCAGATCAAAGAGTTTGTGGGCAAATTGGACTTTTCCAAGATCCGCGGCGGGCTGAACAAGCTTCTGGCAGCCGTGACCATCAACTTTGCGGACGGCACTGCCAAAGCCACGCTGGACGGCGAAAAGTTGGCGGACGGCGTTCTTGCATTCATCGGCGACTTTGCCAAGTCCATCACCCCGGATGACCTCTCCTCTCTGCTGGGCGAAGAAACGGTATCGGCCCTGAAAGAACAGCTCGATGAGCAGGGCATGACCTGGGAAAGCTTCGTGGACGCTCTCGTGGAGCAGTACAGCGAGACGTTCAAGGAAGGCATCATGGAAGGTCTGGGGGACGCGGAAGAAGCGGAACTCAAGTTCACCGTGGACGGCAATAAGCTCACCCTGGAAAATGAAGAGGGCGAAACCGTCACCCTCACCTTGAAGAGAACGGGCGACGACTACGTGGTGGAAGCGGTGGAAAGCACCGAGGACACCGGGGACTTCGACCCCAATCTGCTCAAGGGCGTCACCCTGAAAAAGAACTGATCTTACCTGACCGGGCGCCGAAAGGCGCCCGGCTCTCTTTTTGCCGGAAAGCGTATTGACGCCGGCGGAAAAGAGGGATATACTGGAATTGCGGCGGAAAGCCGTGGGACAACAAAGGAGGATCGAAAGATGAAAAAATTTGTTGCATTGTTTTTGGCGCTGCTGATGATCGGCGCGCTGGCGGCGTGCGGAACCGGCGCCGGAAGCAAGTACGCCGGCACCTATACCTGCGAAAAGTACAAATGCGTGGGCGACTCCGAGGGCGCCTGGACCAACGACGAGGAGCCGCAGACCCTGGAGCTGAAAGCGGACGGCACCGGCACCAGCACCCGGGACGGGATGGAGTACAAGATGACCTGGAAGGTGGACGGCGAGACCTTCACCATGCAGGAGACCTTTGCGGGCATCACCCTGGACTACACCGGCACCATCGCCGCGGACGGCACCATCCACCTCTATAACGGCGATCCCACCAACGACCTCACCTACGAATACTACTTCGCCAAGAAGTAACACCCCCGCAAACGAAAAAAAGACGGACGACAGTCCGTCTTTTTTTTGCGCTTGTCACAGCGCTTGTCCGGGGCTTGTCC
>CAMPCJ010000089.1 GCA_946645685.1 uncultured Clostridia bacterium
AAATGAACGCAGCAGTGATTTTTGCCGGCGGTTCCGGCACCCGGATGAAGAGCCGGGGCTTGCCCAAGCAGTTTTTGGAGGCGCACGGCAAAGCCATCATCACCTATACCCTGGAGCATTTTGACAACCATCCCGCCATCGACGCCGTGGTGGTGGTGTGCATCCGGGAGTACATCGACTACCTGAAAAAACTCATCGCCAAAGCGGGACTTACCAAGGTGAAGTGGATCGTCCCCGGCGGCGCCTCCCCCCTGGCGAGCCAGTACATTGGCTTGAAAAAACTGGAAGAGGAGCTGCCGAAGGAGGAGCGGCACGTGGTGCTGCTCCACGACGGGGTGCGCCCCCTCATCGATGAGGACTGCATCACCCGGTGCATCGAAAGCGTGGAGCGGTACGGCAGCGCCATCACCATGTCCCCCGCCATTGAGACCATCATCACCGTGGACGAGGAAAACAACGTGCAAAACACCTACCCCCGGAAGGACTGCCGCCTGGGGCGGGCGCCCCAGTGCTTCTACCTGGACGAGATCCTTTCCGTCCACGAGCGCGCCATGGCGGACGGGGTGCGGGACAGGGCGGATCTGTTCATCGATTCCGCCACCATGATGCAGCATTACGGCGTCTCCCTCCACGCGGTGGAGGGTCCCGCCTCCAACATCAAGATCACCACCGCCACGGATTATTACGTGTTCAAGGCGCTCATTGACGCCAAAGAAAATTCCCAGATCTTCGGGATCGAATAGAGGTGTGTATGGAAAGCAAGTGGCGCGTTCAGCAAACTGAATTAGAGGAAACGGCAAGGGAGCTGCCCCTGTTGGGGGAGCTTTCCGGCGCGCGCCTTCTCATCACCGGCGCCACCGGGCTTTTGGGCACCCAGCTCGCCAAGACCGCCCTGTGCTATAACCGCCTCTTCGGGGGCGAGATCCGGGTCATTGCCTGCGGCAGAGACCGGGAAAAGCTCGCATGCGTCTATGACGGACTGCCCGTGGAGCAGTTGGTTTGGGACGTGCGCCGCCCCGCTGAAACGGATGTGGCGGTGGACTATATCATCCACTGCGCCAGTGCCACTGCCTCCCGCTTTTTCGTGGAAAAGCCGGTGGATACCATTGAAACCGCCGTCATCGGCACCGAAAATATGTTGAACTTCGCCCGGGAAAAGCGGGTGAAGGGCTTCCTGTATACCTCCTCTCTGGAGGTTTACGGCATTCCTCCGAAGCGGGACGTGGGGGAGGGAGATCTGGGCTTCATCGACCCCCTCGCCGTGCGGAGCAGTTATTCGGAGGGGAAGCGAATGGCGGAATGCCTGTGCGCCTCCTTCCACGCTCAGTTCGGCGTTCCCGCCGTGGTCGCCCGCCTGACCCAGACCATCGGCAGCGGCATTTCATACGCGGACAACCGGGTCTTCGCCCAGTTTGCCAAATGCGTCATTGAGAAAAAGGACATCGTTCTGCATACGGCGGGGCGCACCGTCCGCAGCTATTGCGATATTACCGACGCCGTCCGGGCGCTTTTCACCATCCTGCTTCGGGGAACGCCCGGGCAGGCGTACAACGTGGCGAACCCCGCCACCGCCGTTTCCATTGCGGATCTGGCGCATCTGGTGTGCGAGGAAAATCCGGAAGCGGGCGTCCGGGTGGTCTTTCAGATCCCGTCCGATCCCTCCGGGCTGGGGTACAACCCGGAAATGCAGATCAGCCTCAGAACGGACAAGCTGGAAGAGCTCGGCTGGCAAAGCCGGGTGGGACTTCCGGAAATGTTCCGGAAACTCATAGAAGGCCTTCGGGAAAAACGGGAAGCGGGCGAAGGAGAAAGCGGCGCCGCCGCGCCGGAGCAAGGAAAGAGAAAAATATGAAAGTCGGCTACTTGGTAGAAACCCCCGTGGAGCATCGCCTCACCGGCGGCTCCCGCTCCTTTCTGGATCTGCTGGAGCAGTTGGTGCCCCTGGGCGTGGAGCCCTTCGTGGCGGTACACGAGCCCTGGGCGCTCACGGAGGAGCTGGAAAAACGGGGCATCCCCTTTATCACCACAAAAATGTACCGTCCCTTTGTGGGCACGGAGGAAAAGGCGCGCTTTTACCGGATCAAATACCTTGTCAAGACCCTCATCAACGCCGTCAGCCGCCGCCGGGTCCGCTCGTTCTTCCGGAAGAGCGGCGTGGAGCTGATCCACGTGAACAGTCAGTTCTGCGGCGTGGTGGGCGCCCAGGTGGCGCGGGATCTGAAACTCCCTTACGTGTATCATATCCGGGAATATCTCTCCTCGGACTTCGGGGTGGAATTCTACAACAAAAAGCAGGCGGATCGGCTCATCGGCGGCGCTTCCGCCGTGGTCGCCATCTCTTCCTCCATTGAGGAATTCGTGCGGAAAAAATATCCCGCCGCCCGTGTGGAACGGATCTACAACGGCTTGAACGCCGAAAAGGTGGGCTGCCCGGATACCGTCCGCTTCCGGGAAGAGCCGGTGAAGATCGTGATCGTGGGACGGGTGGCGGACGCGAAAAATCAGCGGGAAGCCATTCTCGCCACGGAACTTTTGGTGAAGGAATTTCACGAAAACGTGCTTTTGTACGTGGTGGGCTACCTGGGGAAAGATCCCTACGAGTTGGAATTGGCGCAATACGTAAAGGAAAAGGGACTTTCCGAAGCCGTGCGCTTCGTTCCCTTTTCCGATGATCCCGGCTCCATCACCCATACCTGCGATATCGGCTTGACCTGCTCCGTCCGGGAGGCGTTCGGCAGGGTGACCATCGAGAATATGATGGCGTCCCTTCTGGTCATCGGCAGCAACACCGGCGGCACTCCGGAATTGATCCGGGACGGGGAAGACGGCTTTTTGTATGAATTGGGCAACCCCCGGGAGCTGGCGGAAAAGATCCGCTGGGCGATCCATCACCCCGACGAAGCCAACGCGCTTCTTTCGGCGGGGAAGAAAAAAGCGGAAGAAACGTTCAGCATTCAGCACACGGCACAGCAGGTCTTCGCCCTGTATCAGCGCCTTTCGGAAGGAAAACGGATATGATCGGAACGATTAAGAAAAAACTGATCCCCCTGCGGGACGGATGGCGTGCCGGGCGGATCAAGAGCGCCCTGAAAGCCGGCAAGACCGAGTCTGTCGCCCGCCGCTTTACCTGGCTGGACGTGGATCACCTGCGTCTGAGAGACCACGCCGCCTGGGAAACGGCGCGGGAAGCGCTGGAGCGGTTCGACCTTCTGACCCTGCAAAAAAAGGACAAGATCCGCGTCGCCTTCGTTCTGTATTCCGCCGCCATGTGGTCCTGCGGAGAACTGTACGAGCTGTTTGAAAAGGACGAGCGCTTCGAGCCCGTCATCGTCCTGTCCCGGTATCTGTCCGACGGCAACACCACCACCTTTCCCACCTTTCAAAAATCCCTGGCGGCGTTTGAAAACACCCCCTACCGGGTGATCTCCGTGCCGGAGGATACCCCCAAGGGAAAGTGCTATGAAGCCATGGGCAGTCCGGACATCCTCTTTTATCTCACCCCCTATTCCACCTTCTTCCCGGAGGGGCAGGATGAGATCTTTGCCCCGGCGAAGGCGCTGTGCGTCTATATTCCGTACAGCTATATGCTCATCGCCGCGGAGGAAAAGTACGAGCATCCCGGGATGCGCCTGTCCTGGCGGCATTTCAGCGACTCCCAAATTTACCGCCAGCTGCTCATCGACCATTCGGCGGATCTTGCCCGGAACACCTTTTTCCTGGGTTACCCCAAAATGGACGCGTTTTACGGCGCGGCGAGCGGCAGCGGGGAAGGGCTGTGGAAAAGCGCCGTCGCGGGAGCGAAGCGCATCATCTACGCCCCCCATCACTCCCTGCCCGGGGAGAAAAACTGCTCCTCCCGCTTCGGCACCTTTGATAAGAATTCCCGCGCCATTTTCGAATACGCCAAGGCGCATCCGGACACCACCTCCTGGATCCTAAAGCCCCATCCCAACCTGAAAAAGACGGTTGTGGAAATCGGCTTTTTCCGATCGGAGCAGGAGTTCCGGGATTATCTTGCGGCGTGGGACGCCCTGCCCAACGCCCGTGTGGTGGAGGAGGGCAGCTACGTGGATCTTTTCAAGACCTCCGACGCCCTCATCGGGGACAGCGTCTCCTTCCTGGCGGAGTATCAGTTCACCGGGAAGCCCCAGCTCCTTCTGACCCGCCCGGACAACCGCTTCAATCCCTTCGGGGAGAAGGTCGCCGAGATGGTGTACAAGGTTCCCGGGGAGGATCTGGCGGGGATCGAGGACTTTATCGACCGGGTGGTCATCGCCGGGGAGGATCCCATGGCGCTCGCGCGAAGAGCGTTTTTTGAAAGCAGTCTGGACTACCGGGCAGGGGGCAAGCCCTCCGCGTCCCGACAAATATACGAGCATATCAAGTCCGCCATCGAAAAGGCGGAGTGAACAGGAGAAACTGTGGCATCCGTTGAAGAATTAAGAGGCAAGACCCTATCCAATATGCTGTGGAAGTTGGCGGAGCGCGTCGGCGCTCAGCTGGTGAGCTTTGTGGTGCAGATCGTTCTGGCGCGCATCCTGATGCCGGAAGCCTTCGGCACCATCGCCATCGTCAACGTGTTTATTGCGTTGGGCAACGTGTTCATCACCAACGGGCTGGGCACCTCTCTCATTCAGAAAAAGGACGCGGACGAGCTGGACTTTTCCACGGTGTTCTTCTTCAATATGGCTCTGTCCGCCTTTCTCTACGTCCTGTTGTATTTCTTTACGCCCCTCATCGCCCGGTGGTATGACAACGCGGAATTGGTGTGGGTCATCCGGGTGCTGGGGCTGCAGATCCTTCTGTCCGGGGTAAAGACCGTCCAGCAGGCGTATGTGGCGCGGGGGCTGAAATTTCGCCTGTTTTTCTGGGCGACGCTGGTGGGGACACTGACCAGCGGCGTGGTGGGCATCGCCCTGGCGTACGCCGGCGCCGGTGTGTGGGCGCTGGTGGCGCAGCACCTCACCAATTCCACCATCGACACGGTCATGCTCTTCTTTATGATCCGGTGGCGCCCCAAACGGGCGTTTTCCGGCAAGCGTTTGAAGCCGCTGTTTTCCTACGGCTGGAAGCTGCTGGTAGCGGCGCTCATCGACACCACCTATAACGACATCCGCACCCTGATCATCGGACTGAAATATTCCAAGGACGATCTGGCGTATTACAACCGGGGCAAGCAGTTCCCCGATCTCATCTCCACCAACGTGATGACCTCCATCCAAAGCGTCCTGTTCCCGGTCATCTCTCAGGTGCAGGAGTCCCGGGAGGAGGTCAAGCGGATCGTGCGCCGCTTCATCAAGACCTGCTCCTACGTGATGACCCCCATGCTCTTCGGTCTGGCGGTGGTGGCAAAGCCCATGGTGTCCCTGCTGCTCACGGACAAATGGCTCTTCTGCGTCCCCTACATTCAGATCTACTGCGTGGTGGGCGCGCTCCTTCCCATGCAGACCGCCAACATCCAGATGATCAAGGCGATGGGGCGCAGCGACATCACCGTCGTCACGGAGATCATCAAAAAAAGCGTGGGGCTTCTCATCATCTTCGCCGCCATGCCCTTCGGGGTGTTCTGGATCGCCGCCAGCAACATCGTCTACTCCCTTTTCGTTTTGGCGGTGAACGCCAAGCCCGGAAAGAAGCTCATCGGCTACGGCTATCTGGAGCAGCTTAAGGATCTGCTGCCCGCCCTGGGCGCTTCCGCCCTGATGGGGGCGATCACCTGCTGCGTGCAGTTTTTGCATTTGGGAAACGCCCTGACGCTGATCCTTCAGGTGGCGGTGGGCGTAGCCTCGTACCTGCTCATTTCCCGCCTCTTCCGTATGGAAAGCTTTTTCTACGTCAAAGGGCTGATCAAAAAATTTTTGAAGCGGCGTAAAGCCTGAAAGATGGTGCCATGAAGTATTTCAAACGATGGATCAATCTGCCCCGCTGTCTGTGGTT
>CAMPCJ010000090.1 GCA_946645685.1 uncultured Clostridia bacterium
GGACTGCCCGTCGGTGCGGATGTTGTACGCGCCCTCGGGAACCTTGTGCAGATCCGCCACTTCCTCCAGGATGCGTTTTTCCACAGCGCTGAGTTCTTTCATCACGCCTCGCCTCCTTCCCTCTTGTCTACCCGGGGACACTCCGTCCGGGCGGCGGGGGTGCCGATCAGACCGGGCAGGATCGCCTCCCGGGGTCCCTGACGGTCTACCGTGCCGTCTTTCAGCACCACGATCTCATCGGCGATGTTGAGGATGCGCTCCTGATGGGAAATGACCAGGATAGAGCCGTTTTCCGTTCTCTTCCGCATATCCCCGAAGACCCGGATCAAATTCTGAAAGCTCCACAGGTCGATCCCCGCTTCCGGCTCGTCAAAAATGGAAAGCAGCGGTTTGCGGGCGAGGACGGTGGCGATCTCGATGCGCTTGAGTTCCCCGCCGGACAGAGAAGCGTTCACTTCCCGCTCCACGTAATCCCGGGCGCACAGACCCACGGCGGAGAGATATTCACAGGCGGTGGCGGGGGTGAGATGTTCCCCGGCGGCAATGCGGATCAGATCCAGGACCCGGATGCCCTTGAAGCGGACAGGCTGCTGAAACGCAAAGCCCAATCCCATTTTGGCGCGCTCGGTCACGCTCTTGCCGGTGATGTCCTCCCCCCGGAATATGACCTGACCGGAGGTGGGCGTTTCGATCCCCATGATCAACTTGGCAAGGGTGGATTTCCCCCCGCCGTTGGGACCGGTGACCGCCACCAGTTTGTTTTCCGGGACAGTGAGGGACAAGTCGCGGATGATGGTTTTTTTCTCCCCGTCCACCGTGACCTCAAAGCCCAGGTTCTTCAGTTGCAGCATAGCACTTCTTTCCTTTCACGCCTGTTTGGCTTGTGCGATCTTATTGTTGATGGACAGCGCCACCGCGTCGGCGGGAACGCCGTGGACGGCGCAGGCTTCCGCCAGCGTCTCCCCCTGGGAGGCGGGACAGCCCAGGCAGTGCATCCCGATGGCAAACAGCACCTCCGCCGCTTCGGGATAGTTTCTTACAATGTCACCGATCAGGGTGTTTTCATTTACGTATTCCATTTGGTTTCTCCTTTTTCTATACGTTCTTATACAATTTATATCATACTCATTTGCACGGTTGAAGTCAAGGGCGGCGGGCGTTTCTTTTCCTTTTTCTTCCCTATCATCACGCTGCTTTACAAAAAATATTTATCGTTTTTCGATAATTTGTTATTGACAATCATTCATTTTCGTGATAAGATGTCTTTCAACAAAAGATCGACCGTAACAAGTCGGAACGGAGGAATTATGGAACAAAAAACCCTTTCCCGCTATATCAAGACCGCCCTCGTGTTTCTGGCGGCGGTAGGCGCCGTGGTATACGCCGTGATCATCCCTACCCTTGCCGTGACCATGCGCACCGCATACCCGGAATTTGAAAACCGCTTTTGGCCCTGGCTTATCTTTTTGCTGCTCACGGCTCTGCCCTGCTACGCCATTTTGGTTTTCGGGTGGCTCATCGCCCGGAACGTGGGAAAAAACCGCTCCTTTTCCCCGCAAAACGCCCTGTATCTCAAATGGATCGCCGGCGTTGCCGCATTCCTTTCCCTGTATTTCTTTGCCGGGAACGCGGCGCTGCTCCTTTGCAATATGAGTCACCCGGGCATCGCCCTGGCATCCATCCTTTTTGTTCTGACCGGCGCCGCCGTCTCCATTGCCGCCGCGGTCCTGGCAAGAATGGTGACGAAAGCGGCGGCTCTGCAGGAAGAAAGCGACCTGACGGTGTAAGGGGGAAGCAATGGGAAGGATCGTATTCAATATCGACGTGATGCTGGCGAAGCGGAAAATGAAGATGGGCGATCTGGCGGAGGCGGTGGGCATCACCCCCGCCAATATGTCCATCCTGAAAACCGGAAAGGCAAAGGCGGTGCGCATTGCCACCCTGGAAAAGCTCTGCGAGGCGCTGGACTGTCAGCCGGGAGACCTGCTCTCCTATGAAAAGGACGGCGTTTCCGATTAAAGGAAAACGCGCGTTTTACAGAAAAATCTTTTGTCAAAAAACTTGCCGACCTTTCATAATGAAGCATCCCAAAAAAATCAAAGAAAGAATGGAAAAAGTGAAAAGTTCCGCTTGACAAGTCCATTTTTCGGCAGTAAAATACCGTCCATAAAAAAGACAAAGGCGTCTGAGGGGCGTAGTACCCCCGACGCCTTTTTTCTTTTTTGTTTGTACGGAACGGACAGAGGTGAAAGGAGGACGGTATGGCAAAATTTATATTTGTGACCGGGGGCGTGGTCTCCGGGCTGGGCAAGGGTATTACCGCGGCGTCTTTGGGGCGGCTGCTGAAAGAGCGCGGGTTGAAGGTGGCGGCGCAGAAGCTGGATCCCTACATCAACGTGGATCCCGGCACCATGAGCCCTTACCAGCACGGAGAAGTTTACGTGACGGAAGACGGCGCGGAAACGGATCTGGATCTGGGTCATTACGAGCGCTTCATCGACGAAGACCTGAACCGCTTCTCCAATCTGACCACCGGCAAGGTGTACTGGCGGGTTTTGAACAAGGAACGCCGGGGCGAATACTTAGGCTCCACGGTGCAGGTGATCCCCCATATCACCGACGAGATCAAGAATTTCATTTATGATCTGGAAAAGATGACCCGGGCGGACGTGATCATCACCGAGATCGGCGGCACCATCGGCGACATCGAATCCCAGCCGTTCATCGAGGCGGTGCGGCAGATCTCTTTGGAGGTAGGGCGGGAAAACGCGCTGTTCATCCACGTCTGCCTGGTTCCCTATCTGAAGGGCTCCGAAGAACACAAATCCAAGCCGACCCAACATTCCGTAAAAGAGCTGCAGGGACTGGGCGTACACCCCGACGTCATCGTCCTCCGCTGTGACGAGCCGCTGGAGGAATCCATTTTCAAAAAGATCGCGCTCTTTTGCAACGTCAAGCCCGACTGCGTCATTGAAAACCGCACCCTGCCCGTTTTGTATGAAGCGCCTTTGATGCTGGAGGAGGCAAATTTGTCCGAAGTGGTGTGCCGGGAGCTGGGGCTGCAAACCCGCCGGGCGGATCTGTCCGAGTGGACGGAGATGGTAAACAGGATCCGCAACGCGAAAAAGCAGGTGACGATCGGGCTGGTGGGCAAATATGTTTCTCTCCACGACGCCTATCTTTCCGTCGCGGAAGCCCTGCGCCACGCCGCCTATGCCCTGGACGCCCACGTGGAGATCCGGTGGATCGACTCGGAGACGATCACGCCGGAAACGGCGGAAGAGCGCCTGAGTGGGGTGGACGGCATCCTGGTACCCGGCGGCTTCGGAAGCCGGGGCATCGAGGGGATGATCACGGCGGCAAGCTTTGCCCGGGAGCGCCGCCTTCCCTATTTCGGCATTTGCCTGGGGATGCAGATCGCGGTGATGGAATTCGCCCGGAATGTGTTGGGCTTGAAAGACGCCAACTCCGGAGAGTTCGACCCGAACTGCCCGCACAAGGTCATTGACTTCATGCCCGGGCAGAGCGATGAGATCGACAAGGGCGGCACCCTGCGCCTGGGGGCATACCCCTGCGAGATCCGCCCGGGTACCACGATGGCGCGGTGCTACGGCGCCTCTGCCATTTCCGAACGGCACCGCCACCGCTATGAATTCAACAACGACTACCGCAAGGTCATGGAGGAAGCGGGGCTGACTCTATCCGGGCTTTCCCCGGACGGGACGCTGGTGGAAACAGTGGAATTGACAGATCGGGACTTTTACGTAGGCGTGCAGTACCATCCGGAATTCAAATCCCGCCCCAACCGTCCCCATCCCCTGTTTTACGGCTTTGTGGAAGCTTCCTTGAAAGGTCGGGGTGAAACGGTATGAAAGTGGTCAAGATGCAGGGGCTGGGCAACGATTACCTGTACGTGTACGGCGCCGTCCCGGCGGACGCCCCCGCCCTCTCCCGGAAGCTGTCCGACCGGCACTTCGGCTTCGGCTCCGACGGTATGATCTACATCACTCCTTCGGACAAAGCGGATTTCGGTATGCGGATCTTCAACGCGGACGGCAGTGAAGCCAACATGTGCGGCAACGGCATCCGCTGCGTGGGCAAATACGTGTTTGACCGGGGCTTGACGGACAAGACCGAAGTGACGGTGGAGACCCTCGCGGGAGTCAAAAAGCTGTCGCTTCACACAAAAAACGGCGCCGTCGACCGGGTGACCGTCGCCATGGGTCGGGCTGTGGTCTCTCCGGCGATACAGGCGGGAGAAACGACGGTGATCCCCGTGGATATGGGCAACCCCCATGCCGTCGTCTTTGTCGATCGGACGCCCACCGATGAAACGCTGACCCGGCGGGGATCCTTTTTGGAAAAGCACCCGCTTTTCCCCGGGGGCGTGAACGCGGAATTTGCCGTCCCCACGGGAAAGAATACCCTGCGGATGCGGGTGTGGGAGCGGGGCAGCGGGATCACCCTGGCGTGCGGCACCGGCGCCTGCGCCACTGCCGCCGCTGCCGTGGCAAAAGGGCTCTGCCCCGCGGGAGAGCCGGTGATCGTGACGGTGGACGGCGGGGATCTTACCATCACGGTGGCTCAAGACGGCGCCGTCACTATGACGGGACGTGCCGCATTCGTATATGAAGGAGAAGCGCTATGCTGAAAGCCAACAAGCATTATCTGGAATTGAAGAACTCCTATTTATTTCACGGGATCAAACTGCGCGTCAACGCTTATCTGGAAGAGCATCCGGGCGTGGAACTGCTTCGCCTGGGCATCGGCGACGTGACCCGTCCGCTCTGCCCCGCGGCGGTGGAGGCGCTGGTGCGAGCCGCCCGGGATCAAGGAGATCCCGCCCGCTTTCACGGCTATATGCCGGAATGCGGCGACGAAAACCTGCGCGCCGCCATTGCCCGGCATTATGAAAAATTCGGCGTGAAGATCGACCCGGAGGAGGCGTTCGTTTCCTCCGGCGCCAGCGATGAACTGGGGGACATTCTGTCCCTGTTCGACCCCGCCTCTCCCGCCCTGGTCATGGAGCCGGCATACCCGGCATACGTAGACGCCAGCGTTATCGTGGGGAGAAGGGTGATCACGCTGCCGGGCACCCGGGAAAACGGTTTCCTGCCCCTTCCGGAAAAAGGGCTGGAAGCGGATCTGATCTACCTCTGCTCCCCCAACAACCCCACCGGCGCCGTCTACGACCGCGCGGGACTTGCCGCCTGGGTAGACTATGCCCGCGCCAGAGGCAGCGTGATCCTCTTTGACGCGGCGTACGAGGCGTTTATCCGGGACGAGTCGCCCCACAGCATTTTCCAGATCCCCGGCGCCCGGGAGTGCGCCATTGAGATCTGCTCTCTTTCCAAAACCGCGGGTTTCACCGGCACCCGGTTGGGCTATACCGTGATCCCCAAGGAGCTGGAGCGGGACGGCGTGAATTTCAACCGGGCGTGGGTACGGGATCGTACCACCCGCACCAACGGCGTTTCCTATATCCTGCAGCAAGGCGGCTTGGCTGTTTTCAGCCCGGAAGGGCAGCGCCAGCTGGAAGACAATCTTTCCGTCTACCGGGACAACGCCCGTGATCTGCGGCGCGCCCTGGAAAAAGCGGGGCTGTGGACGTGCGGCGGGCAAAACGCGCCCTACGTTTGGGCGGCGTGCCCCGTCGGGATAGACAGCTGGTCGTTTTTCGATCTGCTGTTGCGGGAGAAACAGATCGTCGCCACGCCCGGCGCGGGGTTCGGCGCGTGCGGGGAGGGCTATATGCGCTTCTCTTCCTTTGCCTCTCCGGAGGTCGTGGAGGAAGCGGCGCGGCGGCTGGAGCGCCTGTGATAAACAAAAAA
>CAMPCJ010000091.1 GCA_946645685.1 uncultured Clostridia bacterium
ATTCCAAGGGGCGGTTTTATGCGGTTTGCGGTTGACGAAACGGGGCGGGGCGGGTATAATCGTGACGGAACAAATTCGTTTGGATCGGAAAGGAGAAAAGAATGAGTGAATTAAAGATCGGTTTTACCGGGGATGTGGCTTTTTCCCGCTATTATAAGGATCGCTTTGCGCAAAAGGGTCTGGTGGATGAAAAGCTCGTTTCCTTTCTCACCGAAAACGACTATAACGTGTTCAATATTGAGGGGGCTATGTGCCGTCCCACCCAAAAGGGCACCTTCGTTCACAACAACCCGCCGGAGGGGATCTCGCTGCTTTCCACCATGCAGCCGGACGTGTGGAACCTGGCGAACAATCACATGATGGACGCGGGCGATGACGGCTGCGCCGAGACGCTGCGCCACGCGGCGGAGAACGGGTATCGTACCATCGGCGCCGGGATGAAGGAAGAGGACGCCTTCAAGCCCGTGTATTTCCCGGAAGCGGGCGGCGTGGGCGTCTTCGGTATGGTTTACGCCGAACCTAAGTTCGCGGCGACCCCCGAAAAAGCGGGCTGCGCCAACTGGGACCGGATGGCGCAGATCCGCGCCACCATCCGGGAGATCAAGAAAACCTGCCGCTGGTGCGTCGCCGTGATCCACGGGGGCAGGGAATTCTGCGACGTTCCCATGCAGGACGTGCGCGACCGGTATCACCGCTACCTGCGCGCCGGGGTGGACGTCATCGTGGCGCATCATCCCCACGTGCCCCAGAATTGGGAGAGGGTGGGCGATAAGTACATCTTCTACTCCCTGGGCAACTTCATCTTTGATACGGATTATCAGAGAGCCCAGTTCCATACGGACACCGGCGTTCTTTTGCGCCTTCTTTTCACGGAAAAGAGCGTTCGCCATGAAGCCGTCGGCACGAAAATCGACCGTTCCAACGGCGTCGTTTCCGCCTCGCCCCTGCCCGCGATCTTCACGGAATTGACGGAAGCGGATTATGAGAAGCTCTATCCCCTGGTGGCTGTCCGCTTTAAGGAGCATATTTTGAAACGGCTGCAATTTGTCCACCCCGATCTCTATCCCGACATCACCGATCCCGAGACCATTACCCGGGCGATGGATTATGAAGTGGAGACCCGTCTTGCCTTCGACCTGACTTTGAAGGAAGCGCTCCGCTACGACGGCAAGCCGCTCCCCGCCGAATACGCCGCCCTGGAAGCCTACCTGATCTGAACGCAGCGATCCAAAAAACAAGCCCTATCTGTTTAGATGGGGCTTGTTTTTTGTGCGCGGTATACAAGGAACAAAAATCGCACTTGTGCATCTTTCACAAAATTGGGCTCCCAGCCCAAAACAGTACGCATAATTTTCTTTAGAAAAATGAATAATTGTGCATATACCATTAAATAGATAAAAATATACATATTATTTTGCATAAGAACTATTCTTTTTCCGAAAAAAGAGGAAGGGGAGAAGCACGGGATCATTTTGACGAAAAGAGAAGGGGGAGGAGCGAGCCGAATACGAAAACGGCGAAATCTCTTCTCCTGCAAGGAAAATAGCCCCCTTGACTATTTTTTATTAAAGCGTATAATGCCTCCTATCATTAAAGAATTGACAGCGGGAGGATGAGAAAAATGTGCCAAAGCGAACCGGTGGAAGAAGACCTATGTTTGTATCATTTTGTGTCCCGGGCGGGCGAGGAGGAGATCCGGACCCGTCTCACCCGGAACAGAGCGGGGCAGATCCATCTATTCTGTACCGTTTCGCGGGGAGGGACGCGCGACAGCATTTGCATGCCTGATCTGGGAAGAAGTGAGGAAAGCTGTCTCGCTTTCGCCCGGGCGGTGGCGGAAAGCCACACCCATCCCCGGATCCTTCCGGAGCTTTGGGAAGAATTTGCCGCGGAAAACCCTTGACAAAACCGCCGCCCCGGCGTATGATATAAATACCCCCAGGGGGTATCGAAAACAAGGAGGCTTCCGTGGAAGAGAGAAAGTGTCCCGCCTGCGCGGCGTGTGAAAAACGAACGAAGAAAAGAAGCGAAGAGGAGGAAAGCGCCCTGATGCGTCGGCTGTGCCGGGTGGAGGGGCAGGTGCGCGCCTTGAAGAGGATGATCACCGAGGACGTGTATTGTCCCGATATCCTGGTTCAGGCGGCGGCGGCGTCCGCTGCGTTGGACGCTTTTTCCCGCACCCTGCTGGAATCCCATCTGCGTACCTGCGTGGTGGAGGATCTGGCGGCGGGCAGGGAAGGCGCCGTGGAGGAGCTGATCGACCTGCTCCGGAAAATGCAGAGGTGAAGAAATGCGAGAATATGACGTGACCGGGATGAATTGCGCCGCCTGCAGCGCCCGGGTGGAGCAGGCAGTCAGCAAAGTGGACGGGGTGGAAAGCTGCGCCGTCAGTTTGCTCACCAATTCCATGCGGGTGGAGGGGAGCGCTTCTCCGGAAGCGGTCGCCGCCGCCGTCAAAAAGGCGGGCTACGGCGCGTCCTTGAAAGGCAGTGCCCGAAAAGAGAAGGAAGCGCCTCCGAAAAAGAGCCTGTTGCCCGCTCTGCTTTCCTCTCTTGTGTTTTTGCTCCTTTTGATGTATGTTTCCATGGGACACATGGCGCACCTGCCTCTCCCCGGGTATTTCACCGCCCATCCCATGGCGGCGATGCTCACGGAGTTGATTTTGTCAAGCGTCGTGCTGGTGATCCACCGTCGCTTTTTCATCGGCGGTTTCCGGGGACTTTTCCACCTGGCGCCGAATATGGATACCCTGGTGGCGATCGGCTCCGGCGCGTCCTGGCTGTACAGCCTGGTGATGGTGTACGTCGCCGCCGGAAAGGACGAAGCCGGGCAGATGGAGATCCTTCACGGGCTTTATTTTGAGTCCGCCGCCATGATCTTGGTATTGATCACCGTGGGGAAACTGCTGGAAGAACGCGCCAAGGGAAAGACCACCTCCGCCGTGGAGGCGTTGAAGCGGCTTGCCCCGGACAGCGTCACCGTGGAGCGGGACGGCGGGGAAGCGGCGATCCCTTTGGAGGAAGTACGGGTGGGCGACGTTTTTCTGGTGCGCCCCGGGGAAAGCATTCCCGTAGATGGGATCATCCTTTCCGGGGAAGGCGCCGTGGACGAAGCCTCCCTCACCGGGGAGAGCCTGCCGGTGGATAAGACGGAGGGGGACAAGGTTTTTGCCGGCACCATGGATCTGTCCGGCTGTCTCCGGTGCCGCGCGGAAAAGGTGGGACAGGATACCACCCTTTCCCGGGTCATTGACCGGGTGCTTTCCGCCTCCGCCTCCAAAGCGCCCGCCGCACGGCTGGCGGATAAGGTGGCGGGTGTTTTCGTCCCCGTGGTCATGGGGATCGCCCTGGTCACCTTCGCCGTCTGGCTGATCGTCGGCGCCCCTTTCGGCAAAGCGCTTTCCTTCGGCATCAGCGTGCTGGTGATCTCCTGCCCCTGCGCCCTGGGGCTTGCCACCCCCGTCGCCATTATGGTGGCGAACGGCGTGGCGGCGAAAAACGGCATTTTGTTCAAGACCGCGTCTTCTCTGGAAAACGCGGGCAGGGTGCGCTGCGTGGCGCTGGATAAGACCGGCACCGTCACCACCGGGAAAATGCGCGTCAGCGATCTCGTTCCCGCCCCGCCCTATACCGAAGAGACCCTCCTCGCTCTGGCGGCGGGGCTGGAAAGCGGCAGCCGCCATCCCATCGCCGGCGCCATTCTGGAGGAGGCGGCGCGCCGCAGCGTGCCCCCCCTGTCCTTGACCGACCTTGCCACCCGCGCCGGATACGGCGTCACCGGGAAGCGGGACGGCGCCGCTTACTTTGGGGGAAAGGCGTCTCTGGCGGAAGAGGGCGCCCCCGTGCCCGAGGATTTTCAAAAGCGGGCGGATGAATTGGCAGGGCAGGGAAAAACCCCTCTGTTCTTCTCCGGGGAAGGAGGCTTTGCAGGCTTGTGCGCCGTGTCGGATACCATCAAGCCCGACGCCGCCTTTGCCGTCGCAGCTCTCCACGCACAGGGCAGAGAGACCATCCTGCTCACCGGCGACCGGGAGGAGACCGCCCGACAGATTGCTCAGAAGGCGGGCATTGATACCGTTATCGCCCGGGTGCTTCCCGAGGAAAAGGAAGAAAAGATCCGCGCCCTCTCCCGAAAAGCCCCCACTGCCATGGTGGGCGACGGCATCAACGACGCTCCCGCTCTGGCGGCGGCGGATCTGGGGATCGCCGTGGGCGCCGGTACGGACGCGGCGCTGGATTCCGCGGAAGTGGTGCTGATGAAGGACGGACTTTCCGATCTGCCCTTCCTCTTCCATCTCAGCCGGAAGACCTTGAACAACATCAAGGAAAACCTCTTTTGGGCGTTTATCTATAATCTCATCGGCATTCCCCTGGCGGCGGGCGTTTTGGTGCCCTTCGGCGGGATCGCCCTCAGCCCAATGATCGGCGCCGCCGCCATGAGCCTTTCCAGCTTTTGCGTGGTGAGCAACGCCCTGCGCTTGAACTTGCTGAAAAACAACGCCCCCGCCGTCCCCGCGGAGGGCACGACGACAAAAACAAATATCAGAAAGGAAGAAACCACTATGACCAAAACCTTGAAGATCGAAGGCATGATGTGCTCCCACTGCGAAGCCCACGTGAAAGAGGCACTGGAAAAGATCCCCGGCGTCACCGCCGCCTCTCCCAGCCACGAAAAGGGCGAAGCCGTTCTCACCCTCACCCGGGACGTGCCCGCGGAGGAGCTTGCCGCCGCCGTCACCGCCGCCGGCTACAAAGTGGTCGACTGACCCGAGTTTACAAAAAAAGGCTGTCGCAATTTGCGACAGCCTTTTTTTCGTTTGTGCGGATCAATCCTCTTCCAGCAGTTTGGCTGGTGAGATCTCCAAAACCTTTGCCATTTTGAAAAGCGTTTCCAGGGAAACGCCGCAAATCATCCCCGGGCCTTCGACCTGCCCGACGAAATTCACACTTTTTCCGATCAGTTCGGCAAACACTTCCTGTGTGTACCCCGCCTTTTTTCTGTAATAGGCGATCTTCAGACCCAGCATTATGTACTTTTCCGGAAATTCGGTTGTCATGACATCGCCTCCGTTTCACAGAATTATTTTATCAAGAAAAGAGAATTATTATAATTGAACAAAACGAGGTAATTATTTACTTTTATTCAATGTTCATTTATAATAAGTGAAAAAATAATCAGATGAGGTGTGTATGTCAAGTCACGTATGCTGTTTTATCGGACATCGGGAGATCGAGGAAACGGACGGGCTGAAAAACGGACTTGCCGCTCTGATCGAGGCTCTGATCCGGGAGGAGGGCGTGGAGGTGTTTCTGTTCGGAAGCAGGGGGCGCTTCAACGCTTTGTGCTATGAGATCGTTTCCCGCCTTCAACAAAAATACCCGCACATAAAACGCGTTTATGTGCGGGCGGAATATCCTTATATCCAAGAAAGCTATGAAACGTATCTGTTGAAACAATATGAGGAAAGCTACTTTCCGCCCTCCGTCCTGAACGCGGGAAGGGCGTCCTACGTGGAGCGAAACGAAGAAATGATCCGAAAAAGCGACGTTTGCGTGTTTTATTATCAAGAGAAAAACGCACCTGCCAAAAGCGGCGCCAAAGCTGCCTTCGCCTATGCCCTGGCACAAAAAAAGCGGATCGTCAACGTGTGGAACGCCTTTTGACGGTCATTCCCCCGCTCGCTCGC
>CAMPCJ010000092.1 GCA_946645685.1 uncultured Clostridia bacterium
CCTGAATGGCGGCGCCGATGGCAACGCATTCATCGGGGTTGATGCCCTTGAAGGGTTCCTTGCCGATGAAGCTCTTCACCGCTTCCTGCACGGCGGGGATCCGGCTGGAGCCGCCCACCAGCAAAACTTTGGAAATGTCGGAGGGCTTCAGCCCGGCGTCGGAAAGCGCCTGACGGGTGGGGCCCATGGTCTTTTCCACCAGATCGGCGGTCAGCTCGTTGAATTTCGCCCGGGTCAGCGTGGCGTCGAAGTTCTTCGCGCCGGACGCGTCCGCGTAGATGAAGGGCAGGGTGATGTTGGTGGACTGCATGCCGGACAGCTCGATCTTGGCTTTCTCCGCGGCTTCCTTCAAGCGCTGATGCGCCGTCTTGTCCTGCCGCAGATCGATGCCGTTCTCCCGCTGGAACTGATCCGCCATCCAGTTGATGATCTTGTCGTCGAAATCATCGCCGCCCAAACGGTTGTTGCCCGCGGTGGCAAGCACTTCGAACACGCCGTCGGAAATCTCCAGAACGGACACGTCAAAGGTGCCGCCGCCCAGGTCGTAGATCATGATCTTCTGTTCGTTTTCTTTGTCGATGCCGTAAGCCAGCGCCGCCGCCGTGGGCTCGTTGATGATCCGCTTGACCTCCAGACCGGCGATCTTGCCCGCGTCCTTGGTGGCTTGCCGCTGCGCGTCGGAGAAGTAAGCGGGAACGGTGATGACCGCTTCCGTCACCTTGGTGCCCAGATAGTTTTCCGCGTCCGCCTTCAGCTTCTGCAGGATCATGGCGCTGATCTCCTGGGGCGTGTAGCTCTTTCCGTCGATTTCCACTTTCCGGGCGGTACCCATGTCCCGCTTGATGGAAGCGATGGTGCGCTCCGGGTTGATGATGGCTTGCCGTTTGGCGATCTGACCGACCATTCTTTCGCCGGTCTTGGAGAACGCCACCACGGAAGGAGTCGTCCGGGCGCCTTCGGGGTTGGGGATAACGGTGGGCTCGCCGCCCTCGTATACAGCCACGCAAGAGTTGGTGGTACCTAAGTCAATACCGATGATTTTTGCCATTGTCTTTTCCTCCTACTATCGTTTACTTGTTGATTGCTTTTTCAGTTAGCGACCTTGACCATGGCGTGGCGGATCACCTTGTCTCCGCACACGTAGCCTTTTTGCAGGATCTGGGTCACTTCGTTTTCACCTTTTTCGGGGTCGTCCTCGTGGAAGACCGCCTCGCAAAGCGCGGGATCAAAGGGCTTTCCCAGCGCCTCGATCTCCTGAACGTCGATCCCCGTCAGCGCTTCCCGGAAGGAAGACAGGATCATCTTGACGCCCTCCTCCAGCGCTTCCCCGGTGGCGCCGCCCGCCCGTTCCAGGTTGTCGAACACCGGCAAAAGCTTTCGGATCACGTCGCTCTTGGCGAGAAAGTACAGATCCTCCTTTTCCCGGGCGGTGCGTTTTTTGAAATTGTCGTATTCCGCCGCCAGCCGCAGGTGACTGTCCTTGATCTCGGCAAGCTCTGCTTTGGTTTCCTCTAATTCCTTTTCCAGCTTTTTGTCCGCCGCCTTTTCCTTCCGGCTTTTCTTCTCCGGCTTTTCGGTGCCGGCGGCTTCCTCCGGCGCTTTTTCCGTTGGTTCCTCGATCTTCTTTTCTTCGTCTGTCATGATTTCGTCCCTTCATTTTCGATGAGAGGCAAGCCGGGCGCAAAGCTCCGCACCGTCCCCATTTGCCGTGCCAGATATTCCAGATACGCCATGGCGCCGGCGTAATCCATCCGTTTGGGGCCGACGATGCACACCGCCCCGGCAAGTCCCTTGTTCATATGGAAGGGACAAAGCACAAAGCTCGCCGCGTCCAGTCCCGTGTCCCCGCTTCCCACGTGGACCTTCAGTCCGGCGGGGAAGGGATCCCGGAAGCGTTCCAAAAGCTGCGTGGGGTCTTCCAGCTCCGCCACCGCCGCCCGGGCGTCCTCCGGATCGGAAAACTCCGGATACCGCAAAAGGTTCGAGATCCCTGAAACGCACACCGCGTCTTCGTTGATCTCTCCCATGGCTTGGTAGATGATGCGGATCAGCGGCGCGATGAAGAAGCGGTATTCACCCAGTTCCTTTTCCAGCGCCATCAGCCTCTCCACCGTCAGCGCGCCCAATTCCTTTTTGGCAAGCCCGTCGTTCAAGACGGCAATGATGCGATCCACACCCGCCCGGTCGAGCGGTGTTTCCGCCGTCAGGCGCCGGGTGACGGCGCGTCCCTGGGAGGTGATCATCACCAGAAGAAACCCCGTGGGATTCACGTACACGCCCTCAAAGCGCTCGATGGTGCCCACGTCTTCCCGGGAGAAGGCAAGCACCGTGTATCCGGTCAAACGCGCCAAAAGCTTCGTTACGTCCCGCATCAGCGCGCCCGCTTCCCGATCCGGCTCGGACAAAATGGCGTTGAGCAAAAGCCGCTCTTCGAAATCCAGGCGGTAGCCCTCCATCAGGGAGTCCACGTACAGGCGGTACCCCCGGGTGGTGGGCGCCCGTCCCGCCGAGGTGTGGGGATGGGTCAGAAGATCCATTTCCTCCAGCTCCGCCATTTCGTTGCGAATGGTGGCGGAGGAGCAGGGCTTTCTCATCCGCTGCATCACCGCTTTGGATCCCACCGGCTCTCCGGTGAGGATGTAGAGACTGATGACCTCTTTCAGGATCTCCCGCTTTCGGTCTGTCAACTCCATTTCGTTTCACCGTCCTTTTGGTTTTAGCACTCTTCCTATTAGAGTGCCAACCCCTTGTTCGTATTATACCACGCCCGGAAAAAATGTCAAGCGTTTTTTCAAAAAACGGAAAACTTCTCCCGGGAAAATCAAAATCGGGCATATTCCCTATATAAAAATGATATGAAAAAAGCCTTGACAGACCCCGCGCCCTATGGTATAAGGTATTTTGATAGGATGATAAGAAACACCGCATGGTTTGCGGCAGCGGGGGGTGGTCCCCTCGAAAGGAGAATTCAATATGGATCTACTGCACGTTTTGTCCCTTTTAGGGGGAGTCGCTTTCTTCCTGTACGGTATGAACGCCATGGGCAGCGGTTTGAAACAGATCGCCGGGCCGAAGATGGAGTCGTATTTGTGGAAGCTGTCCGACACGCCCTGGAAGGGCTTTTTGTTAGGACTTTTGACCGCCGCAGTCATCCAGTCCTCCAGCGCCACCAGCGTGATGGTGGTCAGCTTCGTCAACGCGGGTATGATGCAGCTGGGGCAGGCGGTCTCCGTGGTGCTGGGCTCCAACGTGGGCACCACCATGACCGGCTGGCTTCTCACCCTTTCCCACGCCGGGGAGGGGTCGGGCAGCGCCCTGGCGCAGCTTCTCAGCACCACCGCCCTGTATTCAACGCTGGCGGTGATCGGCATCATTCTGATCCTCTTCGTGCGGAAGGCGGCGTGGCGCCACGCCGCCTCAATCTTCCTGGGGCTGGGCACCCTGCTTCTGGCGATGACCCTCATCGGCTCCGCCGTGGGGCCCTTGAAGGAAAGCGAGGGCTTCCGGAACATCCTGCTTCTTTTTGAAAATCCCGTTTTGGGCATCCTGGCGGGCTTCGTGGTGGGCGGCGTGGTGCAAAGCGCCTCCGCCGGCGTGGGTATCCTGCAGGCGTTGTGCGTTACCGGCTCTCTGCCTTACGCGGTGTGCCTGCCTCTCATTCTGGGTATCAACTTAGGCGCCGCCGTGCCCGTATTGCTGTCTATGATCGGCGGCACCCGGGCGGGCAAGCGCACTTCTCTCACTTACTTCTTCGCCAATCTTCTGGCGATCTTTATCACCTATGCCGTCTACCTGCCCCTGCGCTTGACGCCGCTTGGCGCTTATTTTGACAACACCGCAGCCACCGTGATGGGGATCGCCATCCTCAACACCGGTCTGCGCCTGGTCGCCGCCCCCTTCCTGATGCTCCTGCGAAAGGTCCTCATTTTCCTGTCGGAAAAGATCGTCAAGGTGAAGCCGGAAGAAAACGCCGACAAGGAAGAAGTGGACTCCCTGGTGGATTCGCTTCTGAACTATCCCCCCGTGGCTTTGAAGCAGGCGCTGGTCGCCACCGAGAAAATGGCGGAGATCACGTATAAAAACGTGCTGCGTGCCATGGATTTGCCTCGCTCCTTCAACCGGGAAGCGTTCAATCTGGTGCAGGAGAAGGAAACCCTGGTGGACACCTATGAGGACAAGCTGGGCACCTTTATCGTCCGCATCTCCAAGAACGGGCTGGATCCCGCTCAACAGGCGCGCCTGTCCGAGCTGCTTTCCGCCATCGGGGATTTTGAGCGGCTTTCCGACCACGCCAACAATATCGCCGAAACGGCACAGGAGATCCAGGAGAAAAAGATCACCTTCTCCCCGGAGGCGGATCAGGAGATCGACCTTCTCTTCGCCGCGGTCCGGGAGATCCTCACCACCACCGTGAACGCATTCCGGGAGCAGGATTCTTCTCTCGCCATGAACGTGGAGCCGCTGGAAGAGGTCATCGACGAAATGACCAAGCGATTGCGCGCCAATCACATCGAGAGACTGCAGAGGGATGAATGCACCATCCTTACGGGCTTTGTATTCAACGATCTGCTGACGAATTTGGAGCGCGTGGCGGATCACTGCTCCAACCTGGCGTTTTCCGTTCTCCGCAGTACCGACATCACGGCGCAAGCCCACGCCTGGGCGGAAAACGTGGCGGACACGGAAGCTTTCCGGGAGCGTTACAACGCCTATCGGAAACAGTATCTGGATCCCCTTTCTTAAAAGATGAAAAAAAGAGCGCTATCGCGGATAGCGCTCTTTTTTGTTGCCCGCGTCAGTATTTCTTTTTGTGCCTGAGCAGGAAGTAGATCCCCACCCCCGTCCCGGCGAGGGCGGCGGCGGAGAGAGCCAGGATCAGCCCGTCCCGCCGGTTGTTTTCCTCGTCCGGGGCGTTGACGGTGGCATCGGGAACGGCATCCTCCGCCGTTTCCTCCGGGGCGTCCTCCTCCACCGGGGTCTCCGCCAGTATGAACAGCGCGCTCCGCCACGGGAAGGTCACGGTATCGCCCTCCCGCTCCATCGTCACCCTGTCCGTCATCTCATCCTCAAAGGCGTAGAGGGAAACGTGCTCCGGCAGACTCGTTTCGCATTGCAGGGAAACGGTGATATTCCCCGCGGGCATCACCTCGCCCCAGGGGGTGGCAAAGCGGATGTGAAAAGCGCGCACCAGCCGCGTACCGAACAGGGAAAGCGCCAGATCATACTCCTTCTCGCCGTAAACGTATTCCACGGAGAGGGTGGGGTCGCTTCCTTCCGAAAAGATCCGGGGCGGCAGGACGGCGCGCACCATCCCGTCTTCGCTCACCAGCTCGGGAGAAACGGACTCTTCCCAGCTGTCTCCGCAGTCGTCGCAGACGACCCGTACCACGCCGTTCGCCGACAGGGTGGCAGGGGTCGTCACTTCCCGGGAAACGGATGCGTGGGGGCAGAGCAGTTGATAAGAAAAGTCCTGCACCTCAAAAGGAACGGCGTTTCCGGCGCTGTTCCGGATGTCCGTCGTCCGGTCGTATCTTACGGTAACGGCGGCGCTGCCGTAAGGGGCGTCGTCCCGCACCGAGAAGGTGACGGTCGCCGCGTCTCCCGTAGCGGCGAAATCTTCCGACGGGGAAGAAAAGAGGATCCGCTCCGCCCCCGCCTCTCCCGC
>CAMPCJ010000093.1 GCA_946645685.1 uncultured Clostridia bacterium
CTCTGCTCTTTTTCTGTTGACCGTCAAGATCAGGCGTTGACCAGCTCTTCCACGGCGGCGCGGACTTTCTTCATATCCACGGTGGGCTCGAAGCGGGCGACGACCTTGCCTTCCCGGTCCACCAGGAATTTGGTGAAGTTCCAGCGGATATACGCCTTGTCACCGAACTTTTTGTTGTTGGCTTTATCCGCCGCGTTCAGCGCAATGCCCTTCAAGCCGTTAAAGCCCTCGAAGGGTTTCTCGGTCGCCAGGTGCACGAAGAGGGGCTCGGCATTGTCGCCGTTCACTTCGATCTTGTCGAACTGGGGGAAATCCGCGCCGAAGTGGATGGTGCAGTAGTCGTGGATCTCCTCATTGGTGCCGGGCGCCTGACCGGCGAACTGGTTGCAGGGGAAGTCCAGGATCTCAAAGCCCTTGTCCCTCAGGTCGGCGTACATCTCCTCCAAAGGCTCGTAGTGGGGCGTGAAGCCGCAGCCGGTGGCGGTGTTCACAATGAGAAGCACCTTGCCCTTGTACTGAGAGAGGGAAACCTCCTTGCCTTCCATGTCCTTCACGGTAAAATCAAACACGGTTTTCATACGCTTTTCTCCTTTTCATTTCGTTCGGTTTGTGTGGACAGCAATTCGTACAACAGATCGTGAAGCAGCGCGCCCTTTTCCGGGGAAAGCCTGACACAGCCCGCCACCTTAAAGGGAACGTCCTTGGCTTTTTCCTGCAGATCCCTTCCCTTTTTCGTCAGGGTGACCACCACGACACGGTCGTCCGCCTCGCTCCGGCGGCGTACCAGATACCCCTGCTCCTCCAGCTTTTTCAAAAGGGGAGACAAGGTGCCGTTGTCCAGCCAAAGCTGCCTGCACAGCTCGCCCACGGTGACTCCGTCCCGCTCCCACAGCGCCAGGAAGGTGACGTATTGGGTGTAGGTCAGCCCCAGGGGCTTTAAGTGGGGGGTATAGAGTCCCGTGACGCTCCGCGCCGCGGCGTACAGGGGAAAACAAAGCTGATGGGAAAGCTTCATGGCTTCCCGTTCCAAAGCTTCCATACTGCCGCCTCCTTCTGTTTGATACAATTATATTTTATCAAATATATTTCATCTGTCAAGCCCTTTTTGGAAAATATTTAAAGGCGCTTTTCCCCGCCGGCGTCCGCGGGACAGCAAAAAAACGCCTGCGCCGCGCGCAAGCGTTTTTTTTGCAAGTGCGGGGGTCGCCCGCGCTCTGTTACTTCTCCACCCGGAGGAAGGTCTTCTTGCCCTTTTTCACGATGAATTCCCCTTCAAAGGCGGAAGCGGGGAAGGAAGCGCCGAAGTCGGTGATCTTCTCCTCGTTCACGGTCACGCCGCCCTGCTGGATCAGCCGGCGGGCTTCGCCCTTGCTGGGACACAGCCCCGTTTTCACCAAAAGATCCGGCAGGAGGATGGCACCGTCGGTAAAGTCCGCGTCCGTCAGGGTGAACGAGGGCATATCCGCCTTATTGGAGCCGCCGGCGAACAGGGCGTGGGCGGCTTCCAGACAGCGATCCGCCTCTTCCTTGCCGTGTACCAGGTTGGTCAGCTCCCACGCCAGGATCTCTTTTGCCCGGTTGAGCTGACTGCCCTCCCACGCTTCCATTTCGCGGATCTTCTCCAGGGGCAGGAAGGTGAGCATCCGCAGGCATTTCAAAACGTCCGCGTCCGCCACGTTCCGCCAATACTGGAAGAAATCGAAGGGCGGGGTCTTTTCGGGAGAAAGCCACACGGCGCCGGATTGGGTCTTGCCCATTTTCTTGCCCTCGGAATTGAGAAGCAGGGTAATGGTCATGGCGTAGGCGTCCTTTCCGGTCTTCCGGCGGATCAATTCGGTGCCCGCCAGCATATTGGACCACTGATCGTCGCCCCCGAACTGCATATTGCACCCCAGCGTTTCATGCAGGTGATAGAAGTCATACGCCTGCATGATCATATAGTTGAATTCCAGGAAGGAAAGTCCCTTTTCCATCCGTTGTTTATAACACTCCGCCCGGAGCATATTGTTCACGGAAAAGTGGGCGCCCACCTCCCGGAGGAGGCTGATGTAATTGAGATCCAGCAGCCAATCGGCGTTGTTTACCATCACCGCCTTGTCTTCCCCGAATTCGATAAAGCGCTCCATCTGCTTTTTGAAGCAGGCGCAGTTGTGCTCAATCATCTCCGGGGTCATCATGGTGCGCATATCGCTTCTGCCGGAGGGGTCGCCGATATACCCGGTGCCGCCGCCGATGAGCACCACCGGGCGGTTTCCCGCCATTTGCAGGCGCTTCATCAGGCACAGCGCCATAAAGTGACCCACGTGAAGGGAATCCGCGGTGGGATCGAAGCCGATATAGAAGCGGGCGCCGCCCTTGTTGATCAGCTCCCGGATCTCCGCTTCGTCCGTGACCTGGGCGATGAGCCCTCTCTCCCGCAGTTCTTCGTAGATTTCCATAGTCTTTCTCCTTTTTATCCGATGCTGCCCTTGTGCAGCTTATATTCTCTCAAGCCCTCTTCTCTCAACGCCAGGGCGTTTTCCCGGGTGGCTTGCCCCGGAGTCTTGCCCCCCAGGATCCGGGCGATCTCCTCCAGAGAATCATCCCCGGAAAGCTGCCGCACGACGGTTTCCGTTCTGCCGTCTTCCTCGCGTTTTTCCACCTTCAAGTGATGATCCGCCAGGGTCGCCACCTGAGCGGAATGGGTGACGCACAGCACCTGCCGGCTCTCTCCCAGGGCTTTCAGGCACAGACCGATCTTCTGGGCGGTGGCGCCGGAAATGCCGGTGTCGATCTCGTCGAAGACCACCGTGTCCGCCGTTTTCGCCTTGCCCAGCTTCAGCTGGAGCGCCAGCATGATCCGGGACAGCTCCCCGCCGGAAGCGACTTTGGCAAGGGGCTTTTCCCCTTCCCCCGCGTTGGCTGCCAGCAGAAAGACCGCCTTTTCCAAACCGCCCTTCCCGGGGGCAGGCAGGGGATCGAGCCGGACGCGCACAGCGGAGCCGGGCATATCCAGAAAGGCGAGCAGGGAGCGGATCTCCTCTTCCAGGATCCGGGCGGTTTCCCGCCGGACTTTGGAAAGCTGTTCGCCCTTCTCCGTGAGAAGCGAGAGGAGTTTTTTCTTTTCCCCTTCCAGCCGGGCGACTTCCCCGGCGCGGCGGGACAGACGGTCTCTGCCCGCAACCGCCCTCTCATAGGCGGCGAAGACACCTTCCATGGTGCCGCCGTACTTGGACTTCAACCGGAACAGCTTATCCAGCCGTGCCTGTACGCGGTCTATGGTCTCCGCCGGATCCTCCTCGGCAAAGGAGGCGTAGCGGCGGGACACGTCCTCCGCCAGAGCGGCGGTCTCCGCGGCGAGAGAGCGGGCTTTTTGCGCCAGAGGATCTTCCTCATCCAGCCCTTCTAATTTATCCGCCGCGGCAGCGAGCAGGAAGGCGGCGCCTCTGCCCTTTTCCCCGCCGGACAGCGCCCGATCCGCCACGCGCAGGGCGGCATTCGTCTTTTCCGCCCCCTGCAGAGCGATCAGCTTTTCCTCCAGCGCCTCTTCCTCGCCTCTTTTGGGCTTGAGGCGGGCGATCTCCTTGATCTGATAGTCGTACACGTCCAGCAGCGTGGCGGGATCTTCCCCGCTGTCCCAGGAGGCAAGTTCTTTTTCCAGCGCGGCAAAGCGCTCCCACAGATCCCCGTATTCCGTCAGAATACGCTGACCGGCTTCCGGCAGGGCGTCATCCAGAAAGCCGGGGTGGTTTTTCTCATCCAACAGCCGCCCGGTATCGTTTTGCCCGTGGATCGCCAGAAGCTGTTCCGCCGCGGCGCGGGCTTCGCTGGGGGTCAGGGCTCTGCCGCAGAGCTTGAAGCTGCTTTTGCCGGCGGCGGTGACGGTGCGGGCGAGGGTGATCCCCTCCCCGATCTCCTCGGGGGAGAGCCGCCCTGCCAGAAAGCGGGCGGCGGACGGGGACAGTCCGTCAAAAAACAGTTCCACCGTCAATTCCTTTTCCCCCCGGCGCACCAGATCCTTGCCGCTGCCCGGTTTCAAAAACAGATTGAGACAGTCCAGCACCAGGCTTTTCCCGGCGCCGGTCTCCCCGGTGAGAACGGTAAAGCCCTCTCCCAGATCCAGCGACAGGCGGCGGATGAGGGCGAGTCCCGAAACGTAGAGACTTTTCAGCATATTCCGTTCTCCTTTCTTTTTCGTTTCCTTTTCGCTCTACTCCACCCGCTGTCCGTTGGCGCGGAGGACGGCGCGGAGCTTTTCCGGATCCACCGTCTGCACGCTTCCCGTTTCACAGGCGAGAGCGGCGGCACTTCCCGCGGCTTCCCCGGTGGCGCAGCAAATGGGCATGATGCGCACGCTTGCCTGCGCCTCGTGGGTCACGGAAATACAGCGACCCGCGACCAGCGTGTTCCGGCTCCCCTTGGGGACGAGGCACCCGTAGGGAATGCCGTAGTAGGTGCCGGGCTTGAAGTAGTAGTGGCTGGTGCCGGCGCCGTCCGGACTGTGGATGTCGATGTCGTAATTGGCGACGGCAATGGTGTCCGCCGGGACGCGGCACGCTTTCAGATCCTCGGCGGAAAGCAGGGCTTCCCCGTCGATCATCCGGCTCTCCCGCACGCCGATGGCGGGGGCGGTGGAAAGCAGGTAGGCGTTCTTGAAGGAGGGCGCGTTCGCTTTCAGAAAAGAAAGCATTTCAAACACCTGCTCCCGCGCCTCGATCTCCGCCGCCGTCAGATCCGCGGAGCAGGTGGGGTTTTTATGAATGATCCGGGTGGTGTTGAAATGCACCACGCCGGGGAGCGGCGACTGGAAGGTGAGAATGTTTTCCCGGGGGTTTTTGATCTCCCCTGCCGCCTGCTTTTCCGCGTAGACCGCCTGCAGAGCGGGGCGCTCCTTCAGCCACGCCTCCTGATCCACGCCGCCCACCCGGAAGCACAACGTCATGGGTTGGCAGGCGCTGTCAGGCTCCCGTCCCAGGCGGGTGGAAAAGCCCGCCAGAGCCGCCAGATCTCCGTTGCCGGTGGCATCGATATACACCCGGGCGGAAAAGGACTTCACGCCCTCCGCCAGGGCAAGCTCCACCGAGGAGACGGCGCCGTTTTCGGCGGTGACACCCACCAGATGGGCGTGAAAGAGGATCTCCACCCCCGCTTCCAGAAGCATACGGTTCAAAAGAAGTTTCAGTTCCTCTTCCAGAAAGAACTTATCGTCCGTCATACCGCCCATTTCTTTCAGGCGGCTTGTGATCTGAAGAAAGATCCCCCGGGTCAGATAGTCCTTTTCCTCCTGCTCCGTCCGGGTCCAGTAGGGCATAAAGGGCATGACCAGATTTTTCGCGGCGGCGCCGCCCGGGGCGTTGCCTTCATCAAACAGCAAAACGCGC
>CAMPCJ010000094.1 GCA_946645685.1 uncultured Clostridia bacterium
GTCCCTGTCCTTTCGGGGAATGATAGAAGTATTATGGTAAACGTTTTGCTTCGTTTTTTGATCATTTACGGTATGCTGACCGCCGTTATGAAACTCTTAGGGAAGAGGCAGATCGGGCAAATGCAGCAGTCGGAGTTTGTGACGGCGCTGTTTTTGTCCGAGCTTGCTTGCTTTGTAGTGACAGATCCGTCCATCCCGGTTCTGTACGGCGTGTTGCCTGTGCTTGTTATGCTTGCCGTTGAAGTTCTCGTTTCCTTCGGAAGCATTCGCTTTCCCCGCTTGAAAAGGGCATTGGATGAAGCGCCAAGTTTCTTGATGAGGGACGGGAAGATCGATCAGGCTGAAATGAGGAAAAACCGCGTAACCATCGATGAACTGCTCAGTATGCTGCGCCTGGCGGGCGCACATGACCCGTCAGAAGTACGGGACGCGATCTTAGAGCCGAACGGGCAGTTGAGCGTGATCCCGTCGGATAAAAACAACACCGTTTTTGCCGTCGTGGAAGACGGAAGGATCAATGAAAAGGCGCTTCGTATGCTTCACAAGGACAGCGCATGGCTGCTTTCGCAGCTGAAAAAGCCGAAAAATGCGCCGGAAAATCTCTTTTTGGTGCTGGCGGACAAAGAGGGGATCCGCTATATTGCCAGGAAGGGAAGCCCGTCGTGAAGCGGGTCGTACTG
Organism: uncultured Clostridia bacterium; assembly: GCA_946645685.1. Classification (GTDB taxonomy): domain Bacteria; phylum Bacillota; class Clostridia; order Oscillospirales; family SIG627; genus RGIG5579. The sequence goes on from CAMPCJ010000094.1 coordinate 681, forward strand.
TCTTTCTTCATTTTAGTGCTGGTGACCGTTCTTGTTACGGTACACGGCATTTGGATCGGCTGTACCCTGGATGGCATGAGATCCATCCTCCAGGACGAATCCCCTGATCCCCAAAAACTACGAAACGCCTGGAATGAGGTTTCTTTTGTATTGGAACTGACTGCGTCCCGGGTGGATCTGGACGCAGTGGAAGAAGACCTTCTTCATCTGGAACACAAAGAGGGCGATCCCGAAACGGTGATTTATCATATGGATCGAAGTTTGAAGCGTCTTCGGGACGGTTACGTCCCTTCCTTTTCCGGTGTTTTTTGAAGCAGGTCAGCCCAGTTTTCCGTTTCATCAAACACAGTCCCGGAAAGATCAAATACGCGCAGATAATGCCAGGCGAGGTCTTCCGGAAGCGCGTTGTTATCAGAACGGGTCACAAGGATCAACCGGCACAAGATCGAGCGGCCGCCGGGATACTTTTTCGCCATGGAAATGGATTCTAAGATTTCCCAGGCCTCTTTGGGTCCGATATAACGAAAATCAAGCACCATGGGGTAATAGAACTCTTTTCCTTTGAAGTAAAGCGCGTCGAATAGTAAAACGCCTAAAAGTGCGATCCCGATGACCGCGAAAACCGCGAGAATGATAACCATAAAAACACCGCCTTTCAACATCAGTTTATGTGAAAAGGCGGTGTTTGTGCGTTCAGTATTGCGTTACGTGCAGGGACGAGGCGGTTACGATCACACGGACTGAGCCGTTGCTCGTCAGATAGGTCTTGACGTTATGCTCCGAAAGGAGCGCAAGGGTCAAATCCGCCGGGGGATTTTTGTCGGAACAGGTGATGACGCCGAAAGCGGGTGAAGTCTTTTCTAAGAGGGCGCCAAGATTTTCCAATTCCCTCCCGTGGTACGGAACCTTCATAAAGTCGATCTCGCCGATGTCTTCTTCCAGAAGCTCGTCGATCCGGTATTCCATGGCGTCCCCGCAGAACAAAAGTCTTTTCTCGCCGTACTGAGCCGTGACGACCAGGGAAGCGTTATTATCTTCTTTTTCCGGATAGGACGATTGTTTCGGTGGTGAGAGGGTCAGCGTGGCGTTACCGAAGGAAAGCGACGTATTTTCCGTCAGACGGACGGGCGTGAGCCCTTTTTGCGCCATCGCGGCGAAAAAGCGGCTCGTCGCTTCGTTATCTTTTTCAAAGGCGGATAAGTAAACGGATCGAACGTCCAGTTCATCGACCAGCGCGCCCGCGCCGCCGACGTGATCCTTATCGAAGTGGGATATGATCAGAACATCCAAATGCTTGATCCCGTATTTTTGCAAAGCCGCGCGGATCTCGGGCAGATTTTCTTCTTCGCCGGTATCGATCATGCAAACGGCGGCACCTTGGCGAAGGATCATACAATCCGCCTTTCCTATGTCAAGCACGTCTACCGTCAGCGTTTCCGATGGGGCGCAAGCGGAAAAGAGGAGAGAGACCATAAGCGTTACAAATACGAGAAAGAAACGGACGGCCTTATTGTTTCCAGAATTCATAGGTGCTGACGCTTTCAAACACGTCCCCGGCTTTCAAAACGGTGGAAGGGTAGTTCGGATGATTGGGGCTATCCGGCAAAAACTGCGTTTCCAGCGCGACGGCTTGGTGCTTGTGGATGGGAACGCCGCCTTTTCCCGCCGCTTCTTCCAGGTACGTTCCGGTGTAAAGCTGCATGCCGGGAAGGTCGGTTGATATGGTCAACCCCAAACGGGAAGCGGGGGAGTAGAGCTTGCAAACCGGGCGAAGCTCGCCATAGCCGTCAAAGACAAAGCAGTGGTCGTATTCCCCTTTGATGGGACGGGGAGAACGGAAGTCAAATTCCGTGCCTTCCACGCCGGCGGGGTCTCCGGTAGGGATGAGATCACCGTCTACGGGCAGGTAATACGGCGCAGCAAGGGTCAGTTCCATTTCCCTGCAGTCGCCGCCGTCATAGCCGTCCATATTGAAATAGGAATGATTGGTCAGATTCAGGACAGTATCCCGGTCACACTTTGCCCGGTACGAGATCTTTACGCCGCAATCCAGAAGCGTGTACGTGACGGATACGTCGAGATTGCCCGGGTATCCCATTTCCATATGAGGGGAAGTGCGGAAGAACCGGACGGAGTCGTTTTCCAAGATCTCCCAGTCCCACTCCACTTTATCAAATCCCTGCGAACCGCCGTGAAGATGCGTTACGCCCCGTTCGTTCTTTTCCAATTGATAGGTGACGCCGTTCAGCGTAAAGCGACCCTTAGCAATGCGATTGGCAAAGCGCCCGACGATGGGGTTGGTATAGAATTCGCTTTGCTTCATATCCTCCAGCGAATCATAACCGATCACCACGTCTTTTCCGTTGTAAAACAGTTCATTCATCCGGGCACCGTAAGACAATAAAACCAGCCGGATGGATCTGTTTTCCAGTTCAAAACGATGCGTTCCCTGCCATTCAAAATCTTTGATCATACTATCACGCTCCTTTATCCGGTATTTTATCACAGTTGTTTTCTTCTTTCAATGATAACTTGTAATCTTGACGGATTTTTGATAAGATGAGATAGAAAGGGGAAAGGAAATGGACTATCAGGTGATCTTTAGCCGAAGGAGGACTGTGGCGTTGGAGATCCGTCGCGACGGATCTCTTCTGGTTCGCGCGCCGATCGGCTATCCGTCATCCCGGATTGAAAAGCTCCTGGCTGAAAAGAAAGCGTGGATCGAACGTAATACCGTCAGGCAGCTTTCGCGCATGACCTACCCGTCGGATCCCGCTTCGATCGAGGAGCTCAGAAAGATGGCAAAGGAGGAGTTGATACCGCTGGCAAAAGAGATGGCGGAGCGATTCGGCTTTCGGATGAGAAGTGTTCGCATCACGTCCGCTAAGAGCCGATTCGGCAGCTGCAGCGCCGAAAACGGTATTTCGCTGTCTTTGTTCCTGATGCTGTACCCGAAAGAAGCGCGGGAATACGTGGTTCTGCACGAGTTATGTCATACGGTGGAGCATAATCATTCTCCGCGGTTTTACGCCTTGTTGGTTCAGGTTATGCCGGACCATCGGGAGAGACGGAAATTACTGCGGAAATAACCACATATATTGTGTTTTTGCCCATAAATTCAGCCATATTTTGTGGATTTTGTCGGAATTTCCAAAAATGAAGAAAAACTATTTACAAATCCGGGGATCTGTGTTACCATACGTCCAAGGAAAATCTTTAAAAGCGGTACGAGATGCCGACAAGATGTCCGGATCGATGGTTTGTTTGGATCTTGTTGCATTTTCGTGCAAACAAGATCTTTTTTTGTGGGGTGATTTCGTGGCGAGATTAAAGACCCGCATTATGGATGAAAAAACGGTGGAGCGAGCCTTGCTCCGTATTTCTCACGAGATCGCAGAACACAACAAGGGCGTTGAAGGTGTCTGTCTCGTGGGCATTCTCCGGCGGGGAAAATCTCTTGCGGAGATCATCGCGGATAACCTGTTCAAAATCGAAGGAAAACACGTTCCCGTCGGGACGGTGGACATCAACTTTTATCGGGATGATCTGACCAAAGCCTCGGAAACACCCGTGTTGAATCATGCGGAGCTTCCTTTTTCCATTGTGGATCAAAAGGTCATATTGGTGGATGACGTTCTCTTTACCGGGCGCACGGTTCGCGCCGCCATTGAAGCGATCTTTCAGCAGGGAAGACCCAGCCAGATCCAGCTTGCGATTTTGGTGGATCGCGGTCATCGGGAGCTTCCCATACGAGCTGACTACGTCGGGAAGAACATTCCTACTTCGTTAAACGAGCGGATCAGCGTCTTTATTCCGCCGTTTGACGATGAAGTGGGCGTCGGTCTATACGACGTGACGTCCGATCCAACCGTATAAAAAAGCGCGACGCTTTTTTAGAGATTATTATTTAATGGAGGTCAGTATGAAACTCACTTATGGCGTAAAAGACAAGCCAAGCTTTGGCAAGACGATCCTGTTTGCTCTGCAGCAACTTCTTGCCATCCTGGCGGCGACCATCGCTGTTCCTGCGATCGTCGGAAACGGTATGTCCCAGTCCGCGGCACTCTTCGGGGCAGGCGTGGGCACGCTGGTCTATCTGCTCTTCACGAAGTTCAGAAGCCCCGTGTTCCTCGGATCTTCCTTCGCGTTCCTCGGCTCTATGTTTGCCGCCTTCGGCGGTGCGGTCTCCATGGAAGCCGGTTATGCCGGTCTTATCATCGGTGCCGTATTCGCGGGTCTTGTTTACGTTGTCATTGCGATCATCGTTAAATTCGCCGGCGTCAACTGGATCGAAAAACTGATGCCCGCCGTAGTCATTGGTCCGACGGTTGCCATCATCGGGCTTTCCCTTGCCGGAAACGCCGTCGGCGATCTCCAGAAGGGATCCTTTGAGTCCACCAACGTTTACGTTGCTATTGTCTGCGGACTTGTGACTCTGCTCGTTACCATGATCGCATCTGTTTACGGCAAAAAGATGGTCAAGATGATCCCCTTCATCATCGGTATCGTTGCCGGTTATCTCTGCGCGACCGTCTTCACTTTGATTGGCAACGCCACCGCCAACGATGCCCTGAAAGTGATCGATTTCTCTGCCTTTTCCGATATGAAGTGGATCCCCGATTTCACCTTCCTGAAAGCGATCGAAGGCTTCAAAGCCA
>CAMPCJ010000095.1 GCA_946645685.1 uncultured Clostridia bacterium
TGGTACACTCCGGCAGAGGAGCGTTGATTGCCTCTTCGGAATAGTATTTCAGCCACGGTTTGTCGATGGACGGATAGCCCGTCAGTTTCTGTTCTTGCATTGTGTGTGGCTCCTTATTAGTTATTTTTGTTATATTGCTCTAACACATCATCTAAAGGCGCGTATAGAGTTCGCCCCTTATTCTTATTTGAATAAATTAGTTCAAACATATTTTTAAAATAAACTCCAAGAATTACAAATAGATATATAATCAAAAACCAATAATCTGTAGTTAACGACCTTATATCCAATGTTGGACTTATATTAAATAATACGATTGTCAAACAAACGAAAATAGCTATAATGGATAAAACATTTCCAACAATATTACCTATATATCCCTTGTAATTAGTTTTTGTGATAAGATTTGTATTTTTAACATTGCAGTCTTTTAATACTTTATTCCATAACATTCTTTGATCTCTAAAACATCCTGTGAGATTCCAAATAATTCCCATACCACCACCAATAATACCCATCCAAAGAATTAATGAACGAATATCATTAAAGTGTTGCTTATATTTAAATCCGATCCAGGCTGAAACCAATGTAGCCCCCGCAATATAAAAAACGATACCGGATATATGAGCAATAATTATTTCCTTTTTGAACTTCTTACTCATTTTTGTAATGTCGTGTTCTTTTGTTTCTGAAAAATAATGCGAATAATAATAGTACAACCGATTAATATAGTAAAGCGCGTAAAAAGCAGAGTAGATCGCTGCAACAGGAATTGTTATTGCTAATGGGGCAACCATCACCATAAAAACTTGAAAGATATTGTTAGAATCAATTAGAAAAAAGTCAGTTAAAACGGCTGTTAATTCCATTAAATACACGGTTATCAACATTTCCATTGTAATATGAAAAGACGTTACTTTTACTTGCCTATAGGCAATTTTCATTAGCCCATTTGCTTTTAGACAAGACAATTTATCAAAAAAAGATTTGTTGCTCATCTTAAGTTCACCTTCACGTTTAAAAAGTACATAAAGTTGATTATGTGCTCATATGTGCTCAAGCGATATTCTTCAGCATACAAACCACCCATTATACTAACACTATACTAACGAATTTTAGCATAAATTTGTCGAAAAGTCAATTGATATAGCTCGAAAACGCATTGAATTAAAGGAATTGTTCCAATTTAGGCATGCCGAAAAAGCCCTTTCGGTTCTTTTTTTGAAAAGATTGCAAGTGCTTCCTTTTTTGCGCCCATTTTTACCATTAAAGAACAGAAAAAATCGAGTAGCAACTCTCCGTCTACAACATAATCAACATTATGTATTCACCCGCCTGCGGGCGGCGCGCGGCACAGCTCGCCCCCTCTTGCGGTGCCCGAAAAACGGTGCGGGTACACTACCGTGTCCTTTCCTTCCGTTTTTCGACCGCGGCGACTCCTCGCCCTCCCTTCCTCCGCTTCGCGGCGGTCGGGCTCGTCCCCATTCAAGGCACGCCATTCACTACCGTGCCGTTCGAATCCTTCCATTTTTAAGCAACGAAAGACCGCCCGAATCCTCGGGCGGTCTTTCGTTGGTCGAGGTGACAGGATTCGAACCTGCGGCATCAACGTCCCAAACGTTGCGCGCTACCAACTGCGCCACACCTCGAAATATGAAATGGAGTAGTGATCAGACAGGGAAGTGTCTCTATACCATGGTTGCAAAGCGGCTCCCTCTTGCGGTGCCCGAAAAACGGTACGGGAACACTACCGTGTTCTATCCTTCCGTTTTTCGACCGCGGCGCCTTTGCGCCCTCCCTCCCTCCGCTTTCGCGGCGGTCGGGCAAAAAGCCCAAACGTTGCGGCGCTGAGGGCTTCGCCACACCTCGAAATATAGATTGGAGTAATGATCAGACAGGGAAGCGCTGTAGACGGGTTACTCTGATCGGCTTCTGACCCGCGCTGCCCTATTTTACCGTATGAGCCGGGAAAAATCAACCGGTTTGATAAAAAAAGGTTCGCGGCTTGCCGCGAACCTGATATGTGTTATTTCTTTTCAGCTTGGATCCCTTTCAGACACTTCTTACAAACGTACTTTTCTTTGTAAAAGATAAGGTCTTTGCCGGAGCCGCAGAAAATACAAACGGGATTGTTTTTTTCAACGATGATATGGTCGTGATCGCGGTAAATGCGAAGCTCGTCCCACTCGTGAATATCCAACGCCTTGCGCAGATCCATAGGGATCACGATGCGCCCCACACTGTCGATGGTTCTAATACTGTAATCTTTTTTCATGATGTCTCTCCTTCGACTTTAGTAGTGATATTTTATCAATTCTCACGGTTTTTGTCAAGTTATGACGAATCCTTCAACTGCACCTTTTCCGGCGGCGGTACTTAAGATAGAGGTGAATGAAAACGGAATAATTTCTGAATATCAAACTAAATTTTCTCTTGATATTCATTTCAACGGGCAAATATACTTTTTAAATAAAAGGCTTTCGTAAAGCATACACAATAATTTTACAATTGATCGATCTCTTTGATCGATTTGGTCAAGAGGAAGAAAAAGCTTATTATTTTTTGCAAAATATTTCTTTTTTCTCCGGCTTTCAGTTGACGGGAATGCCGCCTCGGTGATACAATATTTGCGCAGAAATCAAACGAACGGAGGTCATTATGGAAGCGCTTTTTGAAAAGTTGATCCAAGCCGTGGAAGCTGGTAAACAAACCGTCCTTGACGCGGAACGTTATATTTGGAAGCATCCCGAAGCCGGGTACAAGGAGTGGAAGACCCACGCCTATTTGAAAGAGCAATATGAAAAGCTGGGCTATCATCTCACGGAATTCGGTAATATTCCCGGCTTTTATACCGATATTGATACCGGCCGTCCCGGTCCCACTGTCGCCGTGTTCGGTGAGATGGATTCCCTGATCATCCCCAGTCACCCGGAAGCGGATCCGGAGACCGGCTGCGTCCACGCCTGCGGGCACAACTGTCAGTCTGCGGCGCTTTTGGGCATTGCCGTCGCGTTTAAAGAGAAAGGAGCGCTGGACGGGCTTTGCGGCGTCATTCGCCTCATTGCCGTGCCTGCCGAGGAATTGATCGACGTGGAGTATCGCAAGGAACTGCGGGAAAAAGGCGTCATCAAATATTTCGGCGGCAAGGTGGAATTGATCTATCGCGGGATCCTGGACGACGTGGACGTCGCTATGATGGTGCATACCACTTCTAACCCGCAGTATTCAATGACCTGCCCGGACGGTACCAACGGTTGTATCGTCAAAAAAGCCACCTTTATCGGGAAGTCGTCTCACGCCGGCGGCTCGCCTTACTTGGGCAGAAACGCTCTCTACGCCGCGCAAACGGCTATGAGCGCCGTCAACGCTCTTCGGGAAACCTTCCGGGATCAGGAGCATATCCGCTTCCATCCCATCATCACCGAAGGGGGCACTGTTGTGAACGCCATTCCGGATCACGTGGTGGTGGAAAGCTACGTTCGCGGCGCTACGATGGACGCCATCGCGTCAACCAATGAAAAAGTCAACCGCGCCTTTGCCGCGGCGGCAGCCGCCTTCGGATGCCGCGTGATCCTGGATGATCAAAACGGCTATGCGCCTCGTTTCAACGACCCCAATTTGATTCAGGTATTCCTGGACGCGGCGGAACTGTTTTTCCCGGCTTCCGAGATCCGGGTCGGCGGTTGGGGCAGCGGATGCAGCGATATGGGTGATGTTTCCACCCTCATTCCTTCTGTTCATCCCAACATCGGCGGCGCGGTGGGAGCCGGCCACGGAACGGATTACTTCATTGCCGATCCCGAGAAAGCCACCGTCACCTCCGCCAAACTTCAATCGGTCGTTCTGGCAAAGCTTTTGATGAACGACGCCGCTTTGGCGAAGAAGGTCATTGCCGAAAAGAAGGTCACTTACGCCAACAGGGAAGAGTACCTGGCGGCGATCGACGCCCTGAATCACGTCTATGACGCCGTGTCCTACCGGGAAAACGGTGACGTGGCGCTTCATTTCATCGGCTGAAACAACAAAAAAAGAACGCTTGCCTCTTTGGGCAAGCGTTCTTTTTTTTGTTTCAGTACAGGTAGGCGGGGCGCAGAACGAGATCGAAGTTGTTCAGCTGCGCCTTGGGGAAGGTTTCTTCAAACGCTTCGATGGCACTGCCGCTCTTCCGGTAGGATAAAACCTTACCGTCCCCTAAGTAGATGAACAGGGCGATGCCGTCCGGATCAAGCGCTTTCAACTTGTTCTTGCCACCGGTAGTGACCATAACGTCTCCGGGCTGGAAAAACTCTTCCAAAAAGTCCATGGAGCGCTCCAGATTGTTTTCCTGATCACCTGGGACCATGTAGTATTTGCCCTGGGTCATACGGGGCACGCTCATAGCGCAAACGGCTTTCCCCTCCAAACCGTACCGCTCCTTGGGGATCAGGACGCGGGGATACCGCTTGTCTACCCGGCAGGGCTTCGCCACAGAGCGGATCAAACCGTCCACCGTATCCGGGAGGGCGATCTCTTTGCCCAAAACCTCCCGATAAAACCGCTTGACGTAGGCGAGATCCTCAAATCCGTTCGTCTTCAGCCCGCCGGGGATCCTTTTCCCGATCCCGGCGATCTTTTTGATCTGAGCGGGGGTGAAGCGGGATGCGCCGACCTTGAAGCGGACAGGGCGGGTGGGCAAGGTGTCGCACGTGCCCGAGGGAATGGCGATCATCGTACCGGGCTTGGCGGTGACAGTCATGGTGAAGGAAACGGCGGCGCTCTTTCCGGCGGGCACTTCGATCCGCCAGAACAGCGTATGCGCGTCTTTTACCTCGGCGCCGGGTGCCCCGGTCAGCTTCACACCGGCGGGAACGTGTTCCGTAACGTCAAGACTGTAAGCGCGCTTGCCGGTGTTGGTAAAGGTTTCCGTAACGGTGACGGTCTCTCCGGGCAGGACGGTATCGTAAATGGTGGCGGAGCAGTGCTTCTTGACGATGAGCCCCTGCTTGTTGTACCGGGTCACGGCGGCGGGGGTAAATGTCGAATCCAAAAGTCCGGG
>CAMPCJ010000096.1 GCA_946645685.1 uncultured Clostridia bacterium
GTTTCCTGGTGGTAATCGCGGGCAGATAACAGACCCGAAAGGCGGCGGACGGCGCCCTGTGTCGTCCGCCGCGTTTCCTTTTATGAAAGAAGGGAAGGGTGCGAGCGTGAAGATCATTCGGAAAGCCACCCCCGCCGCGGCGTTGATCTGCGGAGAACAAAAGAAATCGGACGGGCTTGTTTACCGTCCGTCTCTGTTCTGCGTGGAAGTGACCTGCGACGACGGCGTTTTGCTCTATCACACCCTCACCGGCGCCCTGCTTCTTCTGGAGGATGAAAAAGACCGGGAAAGCAGCCGGGACTTTCTCATCTGCCACCGTTTCCTCGTCCCGGAAGGGACGGACGAGCCCGCCTTTGCGGATAAGGTTTTGGGCGTGGTGGCTGCCCTGGATCAAAACGGCGCGGAGCACAAAGCCACCTCCTTCACCATTCTTACCACCACCGATTGCAACGCCCGGTGTTACTACTGCTATGAAGCGGGCGTGGCAAAAAAAAGCATGGATCCGGAGACCGCCGTGTGCGTTGCCGACTACATCCGAGTCGCCTGCGGCGGCGAAAAAGCGCACCTACACTGGTTCGGCGGCGAACCGCTGTTCCACACGCCCCCCATAGATCTCATCTGCGCCGCCTTGCGTGAGAGCGGCGTTTCCTACCGCTCCTCCATGATCACCAACGGCTATTATCTGACCGCCGACCTTCTGCAAAAAGCCGTTGACCTCTGGCGCCTGAAACGGGTGCAGATCACCCTGGACGGCACCGCCGGGACCTATAACCGGGTCAAGGCGTACACGGAAGGGGGCGACGCGTTCGCCCGGGTCATCACCAACATTGAAAATACCCGCTCTGCCGGCGTTGAAGTCTATATCCGGCTGAACGTGGGCAAGCAAAACGTGTCGGATCTGACGCGCCTTGCCGACGAGCTGGCGGAACGGTTTCCCGATAAAAAGAATTTGTTCGTCTATCCCTCCCTTCTGGGGGATTTCCACGGCGGAAAAGGACGCTTTGCCGGAGAAGACGGCGACGGCGCCGCTTTCCTCGACTTAAAGAAAAAACTGACCGCCCTCGGCTTTGCCGGAAGCGTCCCCCCCTTGAAGCGGGATCTGCGCCCCGCGGTTTGCAAGGCGGACGGCACCCGCAGCCGGATCATTCTGCCGGACGGATCCCTTTGCTGCTGCGATCATGATCTGGAAGGCTCCGTCTACGGCAGGGTGGACGACCCCGTGCGGGATGAAGAAATGCGCGCCGCCTGGCGGGAGGAAACCAGACGGCAGGAATGCTTCTCCTGTCCGCTGTACCCCCGGTGCCGGAATTTGAAAAAGTGCGACCTGGCGGGCGATCATTGCCCCTCCGCCATCCGGGCGATCCGCCTGAACACCCTGCAGGAGCAGATAAACGCGCTTTACAAGACCGAAAAGGAGAAAAAGCAATGAAACTGAAAGAAGGCTGGATGCTCACCGATATGGGCGGCGAATACGTAGCGGTGCCCACCCGGGAGAGCGCGGAACATTTCAGCGGCATCGTCCGGCTGAACGAGACCGGCAAGGACATCTGGGAAGGTCTGGCGGAAGGCTTGACGGAAGAGGGCATCGTCGAAAAGCTCACCGGGCTTTACGACGTGGAAGAAGACCGGGCGCGGGCGGCGGTCGCCCGTGTGCTGGAGACGTTGAAACAGGAAGGTTTGGTAGAAGAATGAAAAAACTCTTATGGATCACCCTGGCACTGGCGCTTATTTTGACCCTCGCCGCCTGCAAAGGCAAAGCGTCCTCCGCTACGGCCACGACGGAAAGCGGCGCCGTCACCCGGGAAGCCCCCGCCGTTTCCCGGACTGAGGAGGAGAGCGATCCGACTGCGACGGCGGAAGAGCCCGCCGCAGAGAATCCCGCCGGGGAAAACCCCGCCGGGGAAAATCCCGCCAACGGCGGCGCGCAATCCGCGGATAACGGCGGCCAGTCCTCCGACGGCAGCGGGGAAGTGCAAAGCCCCGCCGACCTTGTGGACCCCGACGAGAACGAGCTGTCCATCGACTGGTTCAACTGATCGAGCGGGAGGGCTTGTATGGATCGGCAAAAGCCGGATTTTTCGGAAAAGAAGAGAGAGTGCGACTTTTTGATCCGCGCGCTCTCCGACCATATCGCCGCCCGCCAAACCGCCGCGCCGGGGGAACTTGATTGGGCTTTTCTGGTCAAGCTGGCGCGGATGCAGCAGGTTTTCACCCTGCTTTACGCGCAATGCAAGGCGTTTTTGCCCCCGGAGGAAAAGCGGGCGCTGGAAAACGATCATAACACCGCCCTCTTCCTCTACGGCAACCGGGTCAGCGACGCCGCCGAGATCGGCGCCGCCTTTGAAGCCGCTTCCGTTCCCTTTTTCTTCGTGAAGGGGCTGCCCGTGGCGCAGTACTATCCTGTTCCCGCCCTGCGTACCATGGGGGACGGGGATCTGGTGGTGCGCCCTGAAGATGCGGAAAAAGCCGTTGCGATCATGCGTTCCCTGGGTTTTTCCGGTGAAAAGGGACACGAGGGTCACGCCCTGGTTTGCGAGCGGAAAGGCCGCCGCTACGAGGTGCACACCCTCCTGGCGGACGGCGCGGAATACCGCAGCCCGGCGCCGGCGGCTTTTTTCAACGATTTCGCGCCCTTTATCCGGGGCAATACCTTGGATCCGTCCTTTCATTTTCTCTTCCTGCTCAGCCACCTGCGGAAGCATTTCCTTCGCAGCGGCGTGGGCTTGCGGCAGTTTTTGGATCTGGCGGTGATGATCACCCGCTGTCCGGCGCTTGACTGGCAGTGGATCGGGGAAAAGCTGGAGGAGATCTCCCTCGCCCCCTTCGCTTCCGCCTGCTTTGCGCTGCTGGACGCCCTTTTCGGCGTGCGGGCGCCGCTGCCCTTTGACGCCATGTCCCCCGCGGACGCGGCTTTGATGACGGAGAGGATCCTGAAGGGCGGCGCCTTCGGCTTTGCGGATCCGGAAAACGCCGCCTTCCGTGCCAAGCGGGAGTTGACCGGGCGCGGGCCTCGTTGGATCAGACGGCTGCGGCTGTTTTGGAAAAGCGCCTTTTTGCCCTATGAGCAAATGAAAGCATACCCCGGCTGCGGCTTTCTGGACGGCAGACCCGTCCTGCTGCCCGCCGCCTGGCTCTATCGCTTTTGGATCATCCTTTGGCGCAAGGATAAAGCCTCCACCCGGGAAACCGTGCAGAACGTGCTGATCCCGGAGGAGGAAGTGGCGCGCCGGGAACAATATCTCCGGGCGATGCGCCTTTTCGATGAGAGGTGAAGCGGGTGAAAAAAGTTTTGCTGCTTCTTCTCCTACCGCTGCTTTTCGCCTGCTCTTCCGCGCCCGCGCCGGAGAACGGGAGACTCCAAAACACCGCCGCGCTTTCCGACCTGTTGGGAAACGGCGCCGTCACCATTACGCTGACGGAAAGAAAAGGCTGACGCAGCCTTTTCTTTTTTTCTTTTTTGTGATACAATACGGGTGAAAAGGGAAAGGAGGCTGCCGTGAAGAAACAGAAGACCAAGCGCGCTCTGCGCCCGTGGCGTCTGGTCCTCCGCGCGCTGGGGGATCTGTTGATCGCCCTTGCCCTCTTTCTCACTGTGGACGTGATCTGGGTCATGGGGCGGCGCACACCCGCCGTGGTTTTGCAAAGCACCTACCGCACCGTTTTTCTCTATGAATTGATCCTGTGCGCCGTTTTGGTGCTGTTCACCGTGGATCTGCGCTTCCGGATCCTCACCCGCTCCCGGAACGGCTTTGCCCGGTTTGCCGGGCGGGTCCTGCGGGCAGGTCTGTGCGTGGCGACCGCGGTGATCGTCCTGTTCTGCGGGAAGGTGGTCATCGGCGGCGCCCTGCGCACCACCGGGCCCGCCCACAACGCCGTGGTGCTGGGCGCGGCGCTGGAAAACGGGCAGCCTTCCTCCGACCTCATTCGCCGCCTGGACAGTGCGGAAAAATGGTTGAAGCGCAACCCCTCCGCCCGTCTTGTCCTCTCCGGCGGCAACCCGGATGAGACCGGCAAAACGGAAGCCGCCGCCATGCGGGAGATCTTGCTTTACCGCGGCGTGGATCCGAAGAATATGCTTCTGGAGGAGGAGTCCGCCACCACGGCGGAAAACTTCACCGCTCTGGCAAAGCTCATTCCCCGCGCCCAGCCTACCGTTTTGATCACCAGCGATTACCACATGGATCGCGCCGTCGCCCGGGCGAAGCGAGCGGGATTTACCCAGATCGTGCGCCTGCCCGCTCCCTCCGATCCCCTCGCCTACGGCGCCAATATGCTGTGGGAAGTGGTCATGAACGTAAACGACCTGATTTCCCCTTGAAAGGATCTGCCATGACTTTATTCATCGACGCCTGCCCCCGTGCTTCCTCCCGTACCCGCCGCCTGGCACAGGCGTATCTTGCCGGAAAGGACGACGTGACGGCAGTAAAACTGTCCGCCCTTTCCCTGCCCCCCGTGACCGAGGAGACCCTTGCACAGCGGGAGCGTCTCGTAGAGGAAGAAGCGTGGGATCACCCCCTGCTCGCGCCCGCCCGGCAGTTCGCCGCCGCCGCGGAGATCGTCCTTGCCGCCCCTTACTGGGATCTGTCCTTCCCGGCGGCGCTGAAACAGTATCTCGAGCAGATCAACGTGGTGGGCGTCACCTTTTGCTACACGCCCGAGGGCGTTCCCCGGGGCTTGTGCCGGGCGAAGAAGCTCACCTACGTCACCACCGCCGGCGGCGGCTTTGCCCCGGAGGAATACGGCTTCGGCTACGTTCAGGCGCTCGCCCGGCTTTATTGGGGCATTGAACGGGTGGAAAAGATTTGCGCCCAGGGTCTGGATCTGGACGGCGCCGACCCGGAAGCCATCCTGCAAAACGCCATCGACTCGATCAAGAACTGACCCCGTCCCGCAACAAAAAAAGCAAGCGTGCATGCACGCTTGCTTTTTTTGTTGCGCTTTTATCTTTCGTACAGGTATTTCCAGTTGTTCACGTCCCGCAGATCGTCGTGAACACTGAACCAGGGACCCGGCAGGAAGGTGTACCCGTTGTT
>CAMPCJ010000097.1 GCA_946645685.1 uncultured Clostridia bacterium
CTTCGGAGGTCACCAGTTCCGCTTCGTACTTCACCCGGTTGCCTTCGCCCGCCTCGTTGTTGTGAAGCAAAGCGGCAAGACCCATACCGGTGGGGCCTTTCAGAGCCATCAGGCGGACGGGGGTGGTATCGGTCAGCGCCTCCTGGGCGGGCGCTTCCGTGCTTTCAGCCGTCGGGGAGACGGTCGTCTTCTCGGAGGCGGGCGTTTGCGCAGTGCCGCAGGATACGACGCAAAGCAGCATTGCCAGGGCAAGCAGGGCACTAAACAGTTTTTTCATGGTTTTTCCTTCTTTCTTTCAGGGTTTTATGGTGGAATCCGTTCGGGCGTGTGCCAGAAGGATGATCTTCTTGCCTTCCCGTCGGATCTCTCCTCTTTCTTCCAGCCGGGACAGAGCCCGGTATAAGCTCGCCCGTCCCATATCCAGAGAACGAGCCAACTGCGCCAGACCGCTTGCTACGGCGACTTGTCCGTCTTCCGCCCGCTCCGCCAGCGCCATCGCTACCTTTTCCGTGCTGTCGGCGGCGGAAAAGGTGGCGACCTTCCGGTTGAGAAATCGGATGCGGTCGCATAAAAACGCGATCAGGTTCCGGCGTATCCACACGTCATTTGTCAGCTTCTCGGTTTCTTCTTCCGATAAGAAGAAGATCTCGGCGTCCTTTTTGGCGATCAGATGGGTGGGCGCGCCCTCCCCTTTGCCGAACAAAGCCGCCGCGCCGAACATTCCGCCCTGACCAAGACGGTTCAGGGGAACGCCTCCCGTCCCCATGACGATCACCGTCCCGGACAAGAGAATGCCAAGCCGCCGTCCCGCCATTCCCGCCGCGGGGATCACACTTCCCGCGGGAAACGACTCCCGGGTGCCGGCGCCGTTCAGAACGGCGGGCAGCTCCTCCGGGGGGATCCCGGAGAACAGCGGGGATCGGCTCAGGACGACCCGTTCCGATGCTTCCATAACCACGCTCCAAAAAAGTGTTTCATTTGATACACATTTAGTATACCCCTTCCGCTCCGCTTGTCAAGATAAAACCATAAAAAAATGAAAAAATAAAGAATGAACCCTTGTAAAACGGGCGAAGCGGGTGTATGATGGTGCAAGAATAAAAATAAAGGAGAAAAAACATGGCGATCAAACTCAGTACGGAATTTGCCGAACCTTTTTACACACAAGCGGAATACGACGCCCTCATTCCCGACGCGAAGCGGGGAATGGAGGAAGTGCTTGCCCATTTTGAGAAAGGGGAGGATCCCCTGGGCTGGTACTCTCTGCCCGAAGACTACGACCGGGGAGAATTTGCCCGCATTGAGGAGGCTGCTGCCCGGATCCGAAAGACCTGTCAGGTGTTTGTGGTCATTGGCATCGGGGGCTCGTACCTGGGCGCCCGCGCCGCCATTGAGTTTTGTCAGGGACAGTTCCATAACGACCTGCGCAAAGACCGCCCCGCCATCTATTTTGCCGGTACCAGCGTGGACGGCGACGCTCTGACGGAGCTTGTTCGCCTGTGCGAGGGGAAGGACATTTGCATCAACGTCATTTCCAAATCCGGCACCACCACCGAGCCCGCCATTGCCTTCCGGGTCTTCCGGGAAATGCTGGAGAAGAAGTACGGCAAAGAAGGCGCCAAGGATCGGATCTTCGTCACCACCGACAAGAACGTAAAGCCCGGCACGCTGAAAGAGCTTGCCGTCAAAGAGGGCTATGAAAGCTTCGTTGTTCCCGGCAATATCGGCGGACGGTATTCCGTTCTCACCGCCGTGGGGCTCCTGCCCATTGCCGTCAGCGGAGCGGACATTCGCGCCATGATGGCGGGCGCCGCCGCTGCGCGCCGCGCCTTCCGTGCCGATTTCAAGGACAACGTCTGTATGCAGTATGCCCTGCTGCGCAACCTTTTTTACCGCAAGGGCAAAAAATTCGAGCTTTACGCCTCCTACACCCCCGCCATGGAGCTGACCGGCGAGTGGCTGAAACAGCTCTACGGTGAGTCGGAAGGGAAGGACGGCAAGGGCTTGTTCCCGGTGTCCGCCATTTATTCCCGGGATCTGCACTCTCTGGGGCAGTACGTCCAGGAAGGGGAGCGCACCATGTTTGAAACGATCCTGCTTTTCGGAACGCCCCGGTATTCCTTTGACATTCCCAAGGCGGATACCGACGTGGACGGCTTGCGGTACCTGGAAGGGCGCGATATGGCGTTCGTCAATCAAAACGCGTTCCGGGGGACCGCTCTCGCCCATCGGGACGGCGGCGTGCCCGGTCTGGTACTGACGATGGACAGGGAAGATGAAGAAAACTTCGGCTTTATGGTTTACTTCTTCGAGCTTGCCTGCGCCGTCAGCGGCTATATGCTGGGGGTCAATCCCTTCAACCAGCCCGGCGTGGAAGCTTATAAGAAGAATATGTTCCGTCTTTTGGGGAAACCCGGCTATACAAATTGATGAAAAAGCCGGAGAATAATTGACGACTTTGACAAAAAGAGGGCGCACGCCCTCTTTTTGCATAATTTCAACTTGCGTTTCCGGGGAAACTGTGCTAAAATAAGAACGACAAAACGGGCGACAGGCGCCCGGTCAGAAAGGAATACCACTATGTTGAAACTGATCATCGGACTCAAAGGCAGCGGCAAGACCAAAAACCTCATTGAACAAGCCAATAAGGCGGTGGAAACCTCTCCCGGTCACGTCGTATGTGTGGAAAAATCCAATAAACTGATTTTTGACGTCAGTCACAAGGTCCGTCTGGTAGATACCGAGACTTACGGCGTCAAGTCCGCCGCCGAGCTGTACGGGCTCGTTTGCGGCATCCTCGCCACCAATTATGACGTGAAGGATCTCTTCGTGGATTCCTCCCTGAAGATCTGCGGGGACGACGTCGCCGCCTGGGTGGAGTTCATCGGCAAGCTGGATGAGATTTGCAAGAAGTTTGAGATCAACTGCGTTACCACCTCTTCCATCGACCATTCGGCTTTGCCCGAGGTTCTGGAAAAATACGTGTATTGATATGGATTACTGGGAGTGTACCATCTCCCTTCCGCGAGAAAAGGTCGATCAAGTATCGGCCTTTCTTGTTGCAGGGGGGTATGAAAGTTTTGAAATAAGCGATCTGTCGGATCTTCTGGAAAATGCAGGCGTCGTTTTTGCGGACTATATTGAGGACGATCTTTTGGCGCGGCAGGATGAAGCGCCCTTGATCCGTCTGTATTTCGACCGGGCGGAAGAGGATGAGGCGCGGGGCGCTGCCTCGTTTATCCTGGGCGTGGCAAAGCAGTTGGGATGGGACGACATCACCTGTTCGGTGACCCTTGTCGAAAACAGCGACTGGGATACCAAATGGAAACAGTTTTTCCGCCCCTTTCCCGTAGGAGAAAAACTCTTTGTCAAGCCGAGTTGGGAAACCGATCTGCCGGCGGAGGCGAAGGGGCGGCGCGTCATTGAGATCGATCCGGACGCCGCGTTCGGCACAGGCACACACGCCACGACCTATTTGTGCCTGCTTCAGCTGGAAAGGAATCTGAAAGCCGGGGACCGGGTTTTGGATATGGGCTGCGGCTCCGGCATTTTGGGCATCGGCGCCAAGCGGCTGGGCTGCGGGGAAGTGGTCAGTGTGGACATCGATGAAAACGCCGTCCGTATCGCCGAAGAAAACTTCGAGAAAAACGGGTGCCGGGAAAACAGCCGCTTTCTCTGCGGCAACGTCCTTTCGGATCAGAAAACGCTTGCCGCCATGGGCGGGGGATTTGATCTGATCTGCGCCAACATCGTCGCCGGCATTATCCGGGAAATGGCGCCCATCCTATACGCCGCTTTGAAGAAGGGCGGCTTTCTTCTGGCTTCCGGCATCCTTTCCTGCCGTCGGGACGAAGTGATGGAAGCGGTGACGGCGGCGGGCTTCATCCCTCTTTCGGAGGAGATGAAGGAAGATTGGCTCTGCATCGTTTTCACCAAATGAAAAACGATACTTGTGAAATGGGAAACGAGAAAACGTGAGGAAAAACGAGAAAACGGAAGAAAATGAAAGATAGTGAAATAAATTTTTATTTTCTTTCACGAAACGCTTGACTTCCCGGTTTGCCCGCGCTATAATAGCCCCTGCAATTAAAAGATTTGGAGGAACCATCATGTCAACTTTCATGGCAAAGCCCGAAACCGTTGAGCGTGGCTGGTACCTGCTGGACGCGGAAGGGAAGACCCTCGGTAAACTGGCTGTTGAAGCGGCTACCATCCTGCGCGGCAAGCATCGCCCCGAATTCACGCCCCACGTGGACTGCGGTGAATTCGTCATTATCGTGAACGCGGAAAAAGCGGTTCTCACCGGCAAAAAGCTGGACGAAAAGAAGTACAGATATCACACCGGTTACATTGGCGGTCTCAAGGAGATCGGTTACCGGGAGTTGATGACCAAGAATCCCGAAAAGGCGGTTTTCCTCGCCGTTAAGGGCATGCTTCCTAAGAACTCCATCGGCAGAAAGAGCATCACCCGGCTCAAGATCTACAGAAACGCTGAGCATCCCCACGCCGCCCAGCAGCCCAAGAAGATCGAGTTCTGAGTTGAGAAAGGAAGAGTAGTATGAATTACACCAGTGCAAAGCCGTATTTCTACGGCACCGGCAGAAGAAAGAAATCCATCGCCCGTGTCCGTCTCTATCCCGGTACCGGCGCGATCACCATCAATCAGAGAGACATTGACGACTACTTTGGTCTGGATACCCTGAAGCTCATCGTTCGTCAGCCCCTGGAACTCACCGGCAACGTCGGCAAGTTCGACGTGGTCTGCACCGTGGTGGGCGGCGGCGTTTCCGGTCAGGCAGGCGCCATCCGTCACGGCATTTCCCGCGCTCTCGTTCAGGCGGATGCGGAGACTTTCCGCTCCACGCTGAAGAAAGCCGGTTTCCTCACCCGCGACCCGAGAATGAAGGAAAGAAAGAAGTACGGTCTCAAAGCCGCTCGTCGCGCTTCTCAGTTCTCCAAGAGATAAC
>CAMPCJ010000098.1 GCA_946645685.1 uncultured Clostridia bacterium
GCGTTCTCTTTTCCCCAAAAAAGCATTGACAAACCGGGAAGGGTCAGCTATAATAAACTACTGTCGAGCTTTAAGGAAACGGGTAATCATGGACGAAAAACAAGATCGAACCTTCAAGATCGGGCAGCTTCTCTCCGGGGAAGCCGACGCCCTGTCCTTCGACCGCGTCTTCGCGGGGGAATGGGAGGCGGACGGTCTGTCTTTTTCCGAGATCCGTTTTTCCGGCACGGTAAAGGACGAGGCCGGCATACTCCGACTTTCCGGCACGGCGCAGTGTGAATTAACCGCTCCCTGCGCCCGTTGCCTTGCTCCGGTCAGAGCGTGCCACACCGAAGAGGTGGACGGAGTCGTTTCCACCGAAAACGCGAGCGAGGATCCTTTGGAGGAATTCTTTCCCGTGGAGGGAGAGACCATCGATCTGCTTGCCATTGCCGAAAGCGCGCTTTTGCCCGCCCTTCCCTTCCGTCTGCTTTGTCGGGAGGATTGCAAGGGACTCTGCCCCGTTTGCGGAAAGGATCTGAATCAAGGCGACTGCGGTTGTGAAAGAAAAACCGTGGACGTGCGCCTGGCAGGATTGGCGGACTTTTTCAAAGAATAAAAACAAATCCTACGGAATAAACATCAGGGAGGCTCAAATCATGGCAGTACCGAAGAGAAAAACATCCAAGGCAAGACGGGATTCCAGACGTTCCAGTGTGGAAAAAGTCACCGCCCCGACTCTGGTAAAATGCCCTAACTGCGGCGAATATATGCGCCACAATCACGTGTGCGCGGCGTGCGGCTACAAGGACGGCAAGGAAGTCATCAAAGTCGAGGACTGAGATCGCCCGCTCATTTGACCGGCTCTCCCCGCTCCGGCAGGGGGAGCCGGATCATGGCATTGAAAGATATGTCTTTGGCATCTGAAGACGCCGGAGGGATATCTTTTTTCTTTTTCGGATCAAAGGGGAAAGGAGGCGCTTGTTTTGGTCACCATCAGCGGCGTGGAAAAAGGCTCCGACGCGGAACGGATCGGCATTCTCCCCGGGGATAAACTGATCTCCATTGACGCTCATCCCATCCGGGACGTTTTGGATTACCGTTTTTATTTAACGGAGCCGGAGATCCTTTTGAAGCTTCAGCGGGGGGAAAGCGTCTATGAAAAAAAACTGAAAAAAGGCCGGTACGACGATATCGGACTGGATTTCGAGACCTTTCTCATGGATCGGAAGAAAAGCTGCGCCAACCGCTGCATCTTCTGCTTTATCGATCAAAACCCCTGCGGAATGCGGGAGACCGTCTATTTCAAGGACGACGATACCCGCCTGTCCTTTCTGATGGGGAATTACGTGACCTTGACCAACGTTTCCGACGAAGAACTGCGGCGGATCGTAAAAATGCGGCTGTCTCCGGTGAACGTGTCCGTCCACACCACCAATCCCGACCTGCGCGTGAAAATGCTGGGGAACAAGCGTGCCGACCGCATTCTGGAACAACTGAAGATCCTGACGGACGGAGGCATCGACATCAACTGTCAGATCGTTTCCTGCGCCGGCATCAACGACGGAGACGAGTTGGTGCGCACCATCCGGGATCTGGAGGGGCTCTTCCCCGCCGTGCAGAGCATCGCCGTTGTACCGGCGGGGCTGACAAAGCACCGGGAGGGACTGCACCACATCGATCCCTATCAAAAGCAATCCGCCCGGGACGTGCTTGCCATCGTAGACTTCTTTCAAAAGGAGTTCATGAAAAAATACGACTGGCGCTACGTGTACGCCGCGGATGAGTTTTACCTGGCGGCAGGCTGCCCGATCCCGCCGGAGGAAGCGTACGACGGCTATCCCCAGCTGGACAACGGGGTGGGGCTGATCCGCTCCTGCCGGGAAGAGATCCTTTCCGACCTGGAAGAGCGGGTGGCGAGCGGAAGCTGGGCAAAATTGCCCCGAAAAAAGATTTGCATCACCCTTTGCACCGGCGTCGCGGCGGAGGCATTTCTCCGGGAGATCGCCGACCGGATCCACAAGGCGCTGCCCTTCGTCAGTTTTACCGTCCGGGCGGTGAAAAATCGGTTTTTCGGAGAAACGGTCACTGTAGCGGGGCTCTTGTGCGGGCAGGACATCATCGACGCATTCCGGGAGGAAAAGCCCGCCGTACTATTCATTCCGGCGGTCTCTCTTCGCCACGAGCGGGACAAATTCCTGGACGACGTCACGCTGGAGGAAGCCCGGCGCGCCATCGGCGGAAAGGTCATGGCAGTGGAAAACGGAGCCGCCATCCTGGACGCCGTTGAAGAAGTTCTCAGAGAGGAGGACAGTATATGTCAAAACCCGTGATCGCCATCGTAGGCAGACCCAACGTAGGCAAATCCACGTTTTTCAACAAGCTTTCCGGCCAGCGGATCTCCATCGTAGACGATACCCCCGGCGTGACCCGGGATCGCATTTATTACGAGACGGAATGGGCGGGTCGGAAATTGATCCTCATCGACACCGGCGGTATCGAGCCGGGCAGTACCGATGAGATCCTCAGTCACATTGAGGAGCAGGCGCGCCTCGCCATGGACGCCGCGGACGTGATCATCTTCATGACGGATCTGCACGCAGGGGTCACCGCCGCCGACCGGGAGATCGCCGCCCTTTTGAAGCGAAGCAAAAAGCCCGTGATACTGGCGGTGAACAAGGTGGACGCCATCGGCGCCCTGCCGCCGGAATTCTATGAGTTTTACGAGCTCGGCTGTGAACACGGTCCCTTCGCCCTTTCCTCCATCCACGGCACCGGCAGCGGCGACATACTGCAGGAGGCGGTGGATCTGCTGGGACCCGCTCCCGAGGAGGATGAGGAAGAGGATCTGGTACGGGTCGCCGTCATCGGCAAGCCCAATTCCGGCAAAAGCAGTTTGGTAAACGCCATATTAGGTGAAAACCGGGTCATCGTTTCTCCGGTCGCGGGCACGACCCGGGACGCCATCGACGCCCGGGTGGAAAACGAATACGGCAAGTTTCTGTTCATCGATACGGCGGGACTGCGCCGGCAGAGCCGGGTGGACGACCGCATTGAAAAATACAGTGTGCTTCGCGCCAAGCTCGCCGTAGAACGCAGCGACGTGTGCGTTTTGATGATAGACGCCTTCGAGGGCATTTCCGCCCAGGACGCCACCATCGCCGGCATCGCTCACGAGGCGGGCAAGGCGTGCATCATCGCCATGAACAAATGGGATCTGCCGGAGAAAGACAACAACAGCGTCAAGGAAGCCACGAAAAAGGTCTTCGATACCCTGCCCTTCCTCCAGTACGCTCCCGTCCTGTTTATCTCCGCCAAAACGGGTCTGCGGGTCAACAAGCTTTTGGAATACATCAATTACGTAAATATGCAGGCCTCCACCCGCATTGCCACGGGGATGCTCAACGAGATGCTCAACGACGCCGTCACCCGGGTCCAGCCGCCCAGCGACAAGGGGCGCAGGCTGAAGATCTTCTATATGACCCAGGTGAGCGTGAAGCCGCCGACCTTCGTCATCTTCTGCAACAGCGAAGACCTGTTCCATTTTTCCTATCAGCGCTACATCGAAAACTGCCTGCGGGATACCTTTGGTTTCAAGGGAACACCGATCCGTTTCGTCATTCGGGAAAGGGAGCGTGAATCATGAGTTATCTGGGTTACCTCGGTCTGTTCGTGGAAAAGATCCCGCCGGAAGCCAGAAGTCCCTGGCTGACGGCAGGCGTCCTTTTGTTGATCGCCCTGGTCGGGTATCTGCTGGGAAGCGTCAATCCCGCCGTCATCATCTCCAGGAAAAAGTACGGAAAAGACGTGCGGGAATACGGATCCGGCAACGCCGGTATGACCAATATGTTCCGGTGCTTCGGCAAAACCGCCGGGTTTCTTACGCTGGCGTTTGACAGCCTGAAAGCGCTCGTCGCCGTAGGGATCGGCTACCTTGTTTTCGGGGCGACCGGCGCGTATCTGGGCGGCTTTTTCTGCCTGTTGGGGCACAGCTTTCCCGTGTTCTTCGGCTTTATGGGCGGCAAGGGCGTGATCGTATCCGCCATCACCATTTTGTTTATCGATCCGCTGGTCTTCGCCGCGATCGCGGTGATCTTCGGTCTGATGTTCCTCGCCACCCGCATCGTGTCCGCTTCCAGCATCACCGCGGCGTTCTTCTACCCCGCTATGGTCTACGCCTTTTCCCGCTTTCTGCCGGGTCGGACGGGGCTGGAGACGCTCTTTTCGCTTTTGATCGCCATCCTGGTGATCGCTATGCACCGGGAAAACATCCACCGGCTGATGGATCGAACGGAAAAGAAAGTGGAATTCGGCAAGAAAAAAGATAAAAAGAACAAGAAATGAACACGGTCAGTCTGTATCGAGCCGATCAGTACGACGTTGCCCTGCTGCAGGAGATCGTGGACAAGATCATCCGGGATCAGGGCGGCTACGAGCGTCTGTTCGCCCGCGGGAAAAAGACGGTGATCAAACCCAATTTGGTGGTGAGAAAAAAGCCGGAAGGCTGCGCCACCACTCACCCAGCCCTGCTGGAGGCGGTCATCAGGGCTCTTCTGCCCTACACCGACGACGTCTGCGTGGCGGAATGCTCCGGCGGTCCCAACACGGAAGCGCTGATGAGCGGTATTTTCCGGGAGTGCGGGATCACGGAGGTGTGCGAACGGTACGGCGTGCGCCTGCAAAAAAAGCCGGAGCCCGTTTCCGTTTCCGTCAGCGATCCCCTGTCCCTGGGGCAGCTCGACCTCTTGCGAGACTTTACGGAAGCGGACGTCTTCATCAACCTGGGCAAAATGAAGACCCATTCCCTGACTACGGTCACCGGCGCCGCCAAGAACCTGTACGGCGCCGTGCCCGGACTGAAAAAGGTGGAGTATCACGCCCGCTTTCCCCTGGTGCGGGATTTTGCCGGGCTGATCTGCGATATCAACCGCGCGCTGATCCCCAC
>CAMPCJ010000099.1 GCA_946645685.1 uncultured Clostridia bacterium
CCGCCGAAGTCGCGGAAGAAACGCCTACCGAAGTCGCGGAGGAAGAAGTTCCCGCCGAAGTCACGGAGGAAACGCCCGCCGAAGTCACGGAGGAAGTTCCCGCTGAAGTCGCGGCGGAAGCGGCGGAACCCGTCCGCGTCAAATCGGGTGCCGCGTTGAAGAAGCATCCCCGCCGCGCCAAGGCGGCGGAAAAAGCAAAAGCGCTTGCCGCCAAGCACGGCAAGGCCAAGGGGAAGCGCTGAACATGAAAAAGAAAAAAAGTGTTTTACGCCGGGTGATCGAGATCGTCGGCACGGTGGTGATCCTGGGGATCATCGCCCTTCTGGCGTTCGTGGTCGTCGGCAATATCCGGGGAGACGTCGTCTTTCTCGGCAACAAGACCGTGGTGTGGGTGAAAACCAACAGTATGGAGCCGCTCATTCCCGCCCAAAGCTATATTCTGGTGGAAAAGGTGGAGCGGGGCGACGTTGCCGTGGGGGATGTGATCCTCTTTTACTCCGACGATCCCTCTATCGGGCACGCCTTGAATACGCACCGGGTGGTGGAGATCCAATACACGAGCGACGGCGTGACCCCGGTGAGCTTTGTGACCCGGGGCGACAACAATTATAAAAACGACGACTCCCCCGCCCGGGCTTCCCAGGTGGTCGCCCGGTATGTGAAGAACCTGCCCGCCCTCACCGGGTTGGGGCGCTTTCTCACGAAGCCGGCGGGATTGATCACCACGCTGGCGCTGCTTCTCGTCATGACAGGTGCCGCCTTTGCGCCGGACTTCATTGCCGCCGGAAAGGAAAAGGCGGAGAAGAAAAAGCAGGCGGAAATGGAGGAGTTGATCCGCGCCGCCAAGGAACAGATCAAGCTGGACGGCGGTGAGAATCAGGAAACGGCCCCGAAAAAACCGGACAAATCGGAAAAAGAGGACGAATAAATGTTCAAAAAGCTCAAGCTCAAGCGCGCCATCGAGCAATCCAAAAAGCAGATCGCGCTATTAGAGCAAAAGCGCACCCGCTCCCAGGCGGCGCTGATGGAAGCCATTCTGCAGCATACGTCCCCCGATGATCAGGACGTGGACTTTTTCAACCATTTTTCCACGCGGATCGAACAGGAGCGGCAAAAAATGCATCAGCTTATGGATGAGCTGGAACAGTTGAAGTAAAACCTCGGCAACAGAAACGGGAAAGGATACAGCCACGTGAGAAGCAGAAGGATCGAGCGCGCCGTGAAGACGCGGCAAAAAAAGCAGGACGACGTCAAGCATCTTCGCACGCTGGTCCTGACCCTTATCATTCTCATCAGCGGCGCCCTCATCGCCGGCAGTCTTTTGATGCTTTTGACCTATTCCCAAACCATCGAGCAGGAAGCGCGATACGTGGGCATGCGATATTCCGGCGAGACCGCCAACCACTTAAAGGTGGCGGTGGATGAATTTGAGGACCGCGCGGAGAAGCTGGCGCTGTCCGCCATCGGAAAAGAAGCCGCCAATCATGATGATTTCAGCGGAAATCTCCGCTTTTTGAAAAAAGAAACGGAAAAAGAGGGCATTGCCAACATCCGCTATTTCTACAAAAACGGCGGTGGGCACCGGCTCAACGGGCAGGAATGCACCCTGTCCCAGGAGCCGCAGGGCGTGCAGTCTCTCGTGCAGCAGGGCATTCGTTCCTGCGCGGGCGTGGTGCGCGACTGGGAGCAAAACGTTTCCGTGGTGGCGTTTGTGGTGCCCGTTCACGGCAACTCCTTCGCGGACGCCATTGTCCTGTATTACGGCGTTGCCGACGTGATCAACTTCCCGGTGCCCTTGAGTGAAGAGATCACCAGCTCCTCCCGGATCACGGTGGTCACCTCCCACGAAGGGGAGGTGCTGGACATTCTGCACCAGAGCGAAGACGACGGCATGGACGTTTCCCTGCACAACGATATCTACGAAAAGCTCAAGGGGCAGATCAACGATAAGTCCGTTATGGACAGCATGCAGCGCAACATCAGCGCCGGCACCAGCGACGTGTACTCCGTGCAGATCCTGAACGTGGATCACATTTTGAGCGTGAGTACCCTGCGGGAGAACGATTCCGCCGCCTTTGCCGTCATCGGCGTGTACCGCTCCGAGGCGCTTCACGGCACGGGCTACAGCACCGTGCGGGCGATCCTGGGCGTGCTTATCATCTTCTCCGTGATGCTTCTGATCATGGTCATTTCCGGCATCATTTCCCGCCACCGCGCCGCGGCGAAGATCCGCACCTTAGGCGAGACCAACGACAAGCTGGGCGTCGCCACCCGGATCAAGTTCGAGCGGGTGATCGGGGACATTCTGAGCCGGAACAAAGCCACCGCCTTTGCGGTGTGCGCCGTGGATATGCGCCACTTCAACTACATTTCCGATCAGTTGGGTGAAGACAACATCACGGACGTGCTTTTGTACCTGAAAATGCTGATCAGCCGTCTGGTGGGCATGGACGAGACCTATGCCTACGCCGGGAACGGCAGGTGGCTTTTACTGCTCCACTTCCGGGAGCAAAGCCAGCTGGAAAACCGTTTGAAGACGCTGGTCGCCATGGCGGCGTCTTACAACGCCAAGCTTCCCAGCGGATACCACCTCAGCCTGTACGGCGGTCTGTATCTGACGGAAAACAAGCTGGTGGATGAACCGGGCAAGATGGTGGATCTCGCCGTCTCCGCCGAGGACGCGCAAAGCTTCCCCTGCGACTTCGGCACCTTCCGGATCTACAACGAGAAGATCCACGAATCCAAGGCGATGGAAGACTACATTGAAGTTCACATGGAAAGCGCCCTGGAAAGCCACCAGTTCCAGGTGTTCTATCAGCCCAAATACAACCTGAGCAAATCCCTGCCGGACGGGTGCGAAGCGCTGGTGCGCTGGTACAACCCCGACACGGACGACTATATGCAGCCGGGCGTGTTCATCCCGCTGTTTGAAGCCAACCGCTTCATCGTCAAGCTCGACCACAACGTGTACGAGCAGGTGTGCGAATACATCGAGGAAGCCGTCATCCGCGGACAGACCCTGTACCCCGTTTCCGTGAACGTTTCCCGGATCACGGCGGCGGAGCCGGGCTTCTGCGAATACTACGCCAAGGTGAAGAAGAAGCACAATATTGCGGACGGCTTTTTGACCATCGAATTCACCGAGTCCTTTGCTTATGAGGATTACGACCGGCTCCGCTCCATCGTCAACGAACTGCACAAGAGCGGCTTCAAATGCTCGATCGACGACTTCGGAAGCGGCTTCTCCTCTTACAGTATCCTCAAAGAACTGCCCATGGACGAGATCAAGCTGGATCGCTTCTTTATTGAAAGAGGCATCGACGAAGGGCGTGATCTGAAGATCTTGTCCAGCGTCATCGGCATCGGCAGAGATCTGGGGATGAAGGTGACCCAGGAGGGCGTGGAAACGGAAGAGCAGCTGCAGCTGCTGAAAAAACTCGGCTGCCACGTCATTCAGGGCTTCCATTACGCCAAGCCCATGCGGCTGAGCGACTATATCGAATTCATCACCCGGAAGTCCCGGAGCGATTTGTTTACCCGCCGTTGAATGTCAGCCACCGCCGCCGGGGCGACGGTGGCTTTTCCCGATCAAAGGAGTGTTTGTATGCCCATTCGTATCCCTTCCGATCTGCCTGCCGCAAAGACCCTGACGGCGGAGAATATCTTCGTGATGGATCACCTCCGCGCCGCGACCCAGGACATTCGTCCCTTGAAGATCTTGATATTGAATCTGATGCCCACCAAGGTGGTGACGGAAACCCAGCTGGCGCGCCTGCTGGGCAATTCCCCCCTGCAGGTGGATATGGAGCTGCTCCGGGTGAAATCCCACACGGCGAAAAACGTGAAGAAAGAGCATTTGCTGGCGTTTTACAAGACCTTTGACCAGGTGAAGGATCAGTATTTCGACGGCTGCGTCATCACCGGGGCGCCGGTGGAGCTGCTTCCCTTTGAGGAAGTGGACTACTGGGACGAGCTGTGCCGCATTTTGGAGTGGACCAAATCCCATGTTTACAGCACCTTCCACATTTGCTGGGGGGCGCAGGCGGCGCTGTACTATCACTACGGCATTCCCAAATATCCCCTGCCCGAAAAGCTCTTCGGCGTGTTTTCCCACAAAGTGACCCACAAGAACTCCATTTTGTTCCGGGGCTTTGACGACGTGTTCCTCGCCCCCCATTCCCGGCACACCACCGTGCGGCGGGAGGACGTGGCGAAGGTGAAGGCGCTGAAGATCCTGGCGGAGAGCGACGAAGCGGGAGTGTACGCCGTTTCCACCGACGGTGGCAGACAGATCTTCATCACCGGGCATTCGGAATACGACGCGGATACCCTGGATAAGGAATACCGCCGGGATAAGGAAGCGGGACTGCCCATTCACGTGCCTGTCAACTATTACCCGGGTGACGACGATACCAAAGCCCCCGTCTGCACCTGGCGCAGCGGCGCCAATTTACTGTACGCCAACTGGCTGAACTACTTCGTCTACCAGGCGACGCCTTACGACGTCACGTCCATCGCCTCGGTGTGAGAGAGCGAATAAAAGAGCAGAGTC
>CAMPCJ010000100.1 GCA_946645685.1 uncultured Clostridia bacterium
GTGCAGCGCAGCCCGTCCTCCGACCAGGTGTAGGTCACATCGCCCCAGGCGTGGGTGAGGGCGGAGATCTCATCCGTCACATAGGAATCGCCGCAGCGTGAGCAGGTGTGGACGGTATAGCCGCCGGTGGTACAGGTGGGGGAAACGACCACCGAAACGTAGTCGTGGGTCAGGGCTTCCAGGGTGACGTGCGTGCGGGAAAGCTCCGCGCCGCAGTCGGAGCAGGTAATGACCTTGTCGTAACCGCCCGCCTTGCCGCAGGAGGGCTCCACCCGGTTTTCCACCGATTCCGCCCGGGTGGTGTGGGGGCAGACGACGGAAACGGAAACGGTCAGGGTGACCCCGTCGGTGGAGGAAACGGTGATCTGCGTTTCACCCGGGGCGAGGGCGGTGATGAAGCCGCCCCGATCCGCGCCCGTGACGGATACGACGGTCTCATCCCATCCGGACCAGGTCAGATTCTGATTGTCCGCGTCCACGGGATCGATGGTGATCTCCATGCCGACGGTCTCCCCGACGGTCAAGGAGACGGGGGAAGGAGACGCGGTAAGCGCAACAACGGGCTTGGACTCAGAGTTCTCATAATACACCAAGATCTCGTTGGCGTCGGGAATTTCTTTGGGAAACTTGGGAGAGTGACCCGTATACAATTTCAGGTGGGGCGCCTCATAGACGAAGCCGTAGATGGAGACCGTCTGATCTTCATCGGTGAGGGTATAGATCGGGCGCGCCGAGGCGCCTTGGGGGTCCCATTCGTAAACGACGCGGGTATCGTGATAAAGCAGATGATCCCCGGCGGCGGCGAGGCGGGTGAAGTTCCCGATCCAATAGGACGTGTCGCCGGCAGGCCAGGTGCAGCTGACGTCCTGCAGGGCGTTGCCGTCCCAGTCACGGATCTGCTGTTCGCCGTTGTCCACGTAATACAGCGTATCCCCGGACAGGCAAAAGGCGCTTTGGGAGCAGTGCCAGAAGGCGTTGTCATACCTGGTATCGGAAGGCTGGGTCTGAAAATCGTCGGCGTTATGATTGGACGGATCCGCCTGGAAAGCGGCGGTGGAAAGCAGGAAATTGTCGTGGAACACCCTGCCGGGGACGTCGTTGGCGGGATCGTCCCAGGTGACGTCCACAAAGTAGGGCTCGCCGTCGATGGTGACCATGTTCCAGGCGTGGTTGAGGGCGGCGGAGGAAACGTAGGTATTCTCAATGCCCACCTGATCCAGCAGATAACCGTAGGTCAAGGCGTAGCCCTGACAGACGGCTTTGCGGTTCACCAGAGCGGCGTAGAGGGTGGCGCAGTCGTGGTGGGTCTCCTCCCCCTCCGGCAGGTGATAGGCGACGTGGGTCGCCAGACGGTCGTGGAGAAGGAGCGCCTTTTGCTCGTCGGAAAGCGCCTCATTGCCCTGAACGCCCGCCAAAAGGGGCTCGGCGGCGGTGCGGCACTGATCCATGGCGACGGCATAGTCGAGGGCGTTCCTATCGTATTTGGGGCAAAGAAACGCAACGGTCGTTCCGCCGGTATACCAGGAATAGCCCGCGCCCGTCACGTGAAAGGCTTCGGGGATGGCGTAATAGATCAAGTTGGAGAGAAGCTCCGCTTGATCCAGGGGGATCCCGTAGGCGGAAACGTCGATCTGCTCCTCGCAGGCGGCGAGATGTTCCAAAAGAAACGCTTTAAAGGCGGCGAGATCCCCCACCACGGACTGCGCTTCGGCGATCTCTTCTTTTCCCATATCCCGCTCTTCCACCGGGGGAAGGGCGCGGCGCAGAACGGCGGGGGCAGACAGCTGTGCCGCGGCGGCAAAGGCGCCGGAGGGCAGCATGGACAGCAGCAGCCACACCGCCAGAAAAGCGGCAAAAGGACGAAGCAGACGTTTCATAGCAAGCCTCCTTATCACAGACGAGCAAAAGCGGGGACAAGCTCAGACACCGGCGAGCTTTCCCGGAAAAGGCTAAGCGGGGGATCAGTTCTTATAAGAAGAGATGATGCCGGTAAGCCGGGCAACAGCTTCCAAGGTGGGGCAGGAAAGAACGATGAAGACGATGCGGTTGTCCACCTTGCGCACCAGATACGTCTGATGAACGGTGACGCCGGAAATGTTATAGACGCAGGGAGCGGAAATATAATCCGCGCCCCCCAGGTTGACGAGGGTGTAGGTCGCGGGGGTCTGAATGGTCATGGTATCCGTCTGCGCCGCGGCAAGCTCCCGCATTAAAATGATCATGTAATCCTCGGCGGAGTAATGGTCGCTGACCTTTTCAAAGCCGATGAAAAGCCGCTGATCTCCTTGGGCGTTGACGGCGTACAGCCCGCAGTCGGTCATATCATTTTCCACGGATCTGTAAAGCTCCTGAGACCCGTTGGAAAAGCCGTCGGGCAGGGTGACGGTAATGCCCGCCCAGGAATTGGAGTAAACGCTCCCGGATAGGGCGCCTTTCCCATAGCCGTTTTCCTCGGTATCTTCCGCGCCGCCGGCTGTCTTCTTCCGGTAGACCCCGTCCACGCTTCCGTAGCCGCAGGCGGTGAGGAGAGCGGCGAGGAAAAGAAGCAGGGCGACCAGGCGAAGGGCGGTTGTGCTTTTCATGGATCCTGTCATGTTTGACCTCACTTCGTTTTTTCTGTTTTCAGTATAAGGGAAACGCATGAAAAAGTAAAGGGGGTAGACGGTAAACCGCGAAAAAAAGGCGGCAACGGTTTTCCGTTGCCGCCTTTTGATTCAGGCTTGGATCCGACTTACTTGGAAGCGCGGATCTTCTTGGTCATAACGACCGCGCCCGCCAGGGAGACGAGAGCGACGAAGGACCAAACGATCAGGGAAGCGGCAGTATCGCCGGTGGCGGTGCTGTGAGCAGCCTTGACCTCAACGTTGGCGAGAACGCCCTTTTCGCCGACCTGGAAGGTGACCTTGTAGGTACCCGCAGCCAGCTTGGAGGCGAAGGACTCTTTCAGAGTGAACTTGCCGTTCTCGTAGGTGTAATCGGCGTCGGTGACTTCAACGGGATTGCCGTCCTTATCGGTGATAGCGAGCGTCTCGGGCATGAAGTCGCCCTCAGCTTCCTTCACGGTGATGGTGGCATCCTTATCGGTGCCGACGGTGTAGTCGATAGCCTTTTCTTCCAGCTCATACGCCGCAAGCTTGTCGATGGTGCCCGTCTTGGTCTGGGTCTCGAAGGGCGTGTTCTCGAAATTAGCGGTGAGGGTGTACTCGCCCTCTTCCTCGGCGGTGGGCGCCTTGGTCACAGTTTTAACGATCTTGGCAAAGGCCATTTCACTGTGATGCGGATCTCTCGTGCAAACATGGGTAGCCATAACTTCGCCGGCTTCCATGTCCCAATTGTACTGCGCGTCGGCCCAGGCGTGACCAAGGGCGGCAGGGGTGGCTTCGTTATAAGCGACCTGCTGCTCAAACGCATTGTTCTTAAAGGTGGCGGTGTACTTCGTTACACCGGGATGCAGGCAGTCGGCTTTCTCCACCACAGACGGAGAAGCGGTCACCTTTTCGGTTTCGGTTTCGTTCCCCACAGAGCAGGTGCGGGAAGCGGTGCAGGTGGTCTTGTCCGCAGACCAGGTGTAGGTCACGCTGCTCCATTCGTGTGCCAGCTGCTGGATGGTTTCGCCGCCGGAGAGGATCGTACCACAGCCGGCGCAGGCGGTAGCCGCCTCGGTACCGGGAGCGGAACAGGTGGCGGGAACTTCGGGGATAATCGTTTCGCCTTCACCGGTGTGATTGGTGGGATCGAGCTTCAAAGGATCGGAACTGCCTTCGGTGACGGCTTTGCAAGCCTCACAGTAGGTGTAGGCGGCGTGGCCGGGGGTATGGCAGGTGGAATCGACGCCCGCAACATCGGTAAAAGGACCCTCGTGGTTGTTGGGATCAAGATCCAGCACCTGGGTCTCTAACACGGCGCCGCATTCTGCACATTTGATCTCCTTGCTGCCCTTGGTGGCGCAGGTGGCGGCGACGACGTTGCCGTCAACTCTGCCGGTGCCCTCGTGGGGGCAGACGACCTTGACGGTCACGGTATCGGCTTCAACTGTAACGGTATCTTCGTCAATGTTGGAAACATCAAATTCTTTCAGGCCGACGGTGTACTCGCCGTAAGGAGCGTTATCCAGGACAGACAGGGTGTAGCTGAAGTACACGCCCGTCTCGGTGGTGTCCTCAGATCCGGCATCGATCGTAGCGTTCGTGCCCTTGGTTCCGGTGCCGACGGAGCCGTAGGCTATGTTACCGTCCTGCGCGAAAGCGCCGGAATCAAAGCTTGCCTTGGCAATAAACATAAGCCATCCCACATTCTTGGTGGCAGTAACCGTCACGGTGACGGACTCACCGCGCTTGACTTCTGTCTTATC
The DNA here is from genome assembly GCA_946645685.1 of uncultured Clostridia bacterium. Classification (GTDB taxonomy): domain Bacteria; phylum Bacillota; class Clostridia; order Oscillospirales; family SIG627; genus RGIG5579. The sequence goes on from CAMPCJ010000100.1 coordinate 4,352, forward strand.
CGCCGTGAGCTTCAGGACGACG
>CAMPCJ010000101.1 GCA_946645685.1 uncultured Clostridia bacterium
TGGCTCTTTGAGGAGAAATATGTCTGATTCTATCTTTTTATTCGATATGGACTCCACCATCACCCGGAAGGAGGTCCTGCCGGAGATCTCCCGCAGGATCGACAGGCTGGAGGAGATGCGGCGCCTGACGGAGGCGACCATGCGGGGGGAGATCCCCTTCCGCACGTCCTTTCTCCGGCGGGTGCAGATCCTGTCCGACATTTCCGTGGCGGAGGTGCGCAAGATCGTTTCCGAGATCCCTTTGAACGAGCATATCGCCCGCTTCATCACCGCCAACCGCGACCGGTGCTTCGTGGTCACGGGAAATCTGGACGTGTGGATCGGCGGGCTGATGGAGCGCATCGGGATGAGCGACCACGTTTACTGCTCCAAGGCGGACGTGGTAAACGACCGGATCGCCAAGGTGGTCAGCGTGGTGGATAAGGAATTGACCGCCAAGCAGTTCGTGCAGCCCATGGTCGCCGTGGGGGACGGGGACAACGACACCGGGATGGCGACCCTCGCCCGGATCGCCGTGGGCTTCGGCGGGGTACGCCCCATTGCTCCGTCTTTGCTCAGATGCTGTGATTTCGCTTTTTACGACGACGCCCGCTGCGCCGAATTTCTTTGGAAACTGCTGTGAGGAAGCGCTATGACTGAACCGATCATCACCCCTCAAAACACCACCGTGGTCATTTGCTGCGCGGGAATGGGCACCCGGTTGGGCATCGGCGCCACCAAGGCTTTGGTGGACGTCTGCGGGGAGCCGCTGATCCTGCGCCGCCTGCGGATGCTGGACGACTTTGACGACGTGCGGATCGTGGTGGGCTTTCAGGCGCAGCGGGTCATCGACGTGGTGAACGCCTACCGGAAGGACGTCATGTTCGTCTTCAATTATGACTATGAGACCACCGGCGTGGCGGACAGCCTGCGGAAGGCCCTGACCGGCGCCCGGGCGTACGTGCTGTCCCTGGACGGAGATACCCTGGATCATCCGGCGGATTTTGCCCGCTTCGCCGCTTGCGGGGAGGAATGCATCCCCGTTTCCCGCGGGCTTTCCTCCACCCCCGTTCTGGCGCGGGTGGAGGACGGGCAGGTCACTGCCCTGGCGCACCCCGAGGGCACCTGGCGCTGGCCCGGCACGGTGAAAATGCGCCGGGAGGCATTCGGCGGCACCTCTCCCCACGTGTATGAAATGATCGCGCCCCGTCTTCCGGTCAAGGCGTTTCCCCTGCGCTCCCGGGAGATCGATACGCCGGAGGATTACGACGCCGCCGTGGCATGGTTTGAAAAAGGATGCGAGGATTGACGATGAAACGGGATTTTGTGATCGGTGTTCTGGGCGGCATGGGTACGTATGCCACGATCCATTTGTTTCAACAATATGCCCAGGTTTTTCCCGCCGAAAAGGAGTGGGATCGCCCCCGGATCATCCTGGATAACCGCTGTACCATGCCCAGCCGGGTGCGGGCGTTCCTCTACCACGAAAAGGTGGACGAGCTGGTGGCGCAAATGACCGAGTCCCTGCAGGGGCTCTATCGGGCAGGCTGCAGCCGCCTTCTGCTCGCCTGCAACACCTCCCACCTGTTCCTGCCCCGGATCTATGAGAAGGCGCCGGAATTGGAGGGGGCGGTGATCCACATCATAAACACCTGCGTGTCCCGCGTCGCCGGCGACGGGGTGAAGGAAGTGTATCTGTTGGGCTCGGAGGGCACCATCGACTCCCGCATTTATCAGGACGCCCTGGAGGCGGCGGGGGTGCGGTGCCTGGTGCCGGATCCGTCGGAATATACCCTGCTGCGGGACTGCATCGAGGCGGTGAAGCAAAAACGGTATTCCGACGGGGTAAAAAAGACCTTCTTAGAGCTGGTCAACCGCCACCCCGCCTGCATCTTAGGCTGTACGGAGCTGCCCATCCTCTATGAGGCGTACCGGGCAGGCGTGAAGAGCACCCGGATCTACGATCCTTTGTATCTGGGACTTTGCGAGCTGAAAAAGGAATTTGATCATGACTAAAATACTCACCTTCGGCGTGTACGATTATTTTCACCTGGGGCACCTGCGCCTGTTCAAGCAGTGCAAGGAGCACGCCGACTATCTGGTGGTCGCCGTCCAGGACGGAGACTACATCCTGAAATACAAGCCCGACGCGAAGATCCTCTATTCCACCGCCGAGCGGGTGGAGATCATAGAGGCGCTGCGTGTGGTGGACGAGGTCGTGGTGTACCAAACCGTGGGGGTCGCCGCGCTGGAGAAGATCGACTTTGATATTCTCGCCCTCGGGGAAGACCACGTGGGCGAGCGCTTTGATGAGATCACCGCGTGGTGCCGCCGGCACGGCAAAAGCGTGGTGCGGCTGAAGCGGACGCCGGGCATTGCCTCTTCCGAGATCAAAAACAGTTTGATGAGAGGGTGAGGGCGATCGGGTTGTTTTTTGCCCACCTGCGGGCGAATCTGAGCCAGTATCTGGCGGGGGTGGAGCCCTGGAGCGTCCTTTTGACCTTACTTTTGTCCTTTCTTCTGCTTTGGGGCGCAAGGCTGCTTTTGCGGGGCAGGAGAGGGGGACGGACTCCCCGGCGCTTCCCCTTCCTTTGGGACGCGCTGGGCGCGCTGTATATCACCGCGCTTTTCGCCGTCACCGTTCTGGGACGGTTGCCCGGCAACAGAGGGGACGCGGGGATGTGGACGTCCATCGAAGCGTTGTTCCGGGGCTCCGTGAGCATCCGCTTCGATCTGCTTTTCAACGTGCTGTTATTCATTCCCTGGGGGATCCTGCTCTCGTTCCATTTTTCCCCGCCTTTTACGCTGCCCGCCGTCCTTTTCACCACCGTTGCCATCGAGACGGCGCAGCACGTTACCGGCAGGGGATTGTTCGAGATCGGCGACATCCTCGCCAATTTCCTGGGCGGGTGCGCGGGCGTCGGACTGTATTTTGCGGGAAAAAAGATTTATTTGCGCCATCAAAACAAGCCATCCTGAATGCAGGCGGGCAAGGAGGAAAACATGTCACAATTCAAGGATAAAACACTGCTCATCACCGGGGGCACCGGCTCTTTCGGCAACGCCGTTCTGAACCGCTTCCTGCAAACGGACGTGGGGGAGATCCGCATTTTCTCCCGGGACGAAAAGAAGCAGGACGATATGCGCCACCTCTTCCAGGCGAAAATGCCCCGGGAAGCGGAGAAGATCAAGTTTTACATCGGGGACGTGCGCGACCTTGCGTCCGTGCGGTCGGCGATGGCGGGGGTGGACTATGTGTTCCACGCGGCGGCGCTGAAGCAGGTGCCCTCCTGCGAGTTTTTCCCCATGGAAGCGGTGCGCACCAACGTGATCGGCACGGACAACACCCTCACCGCCGCCATTGAGGAGAAGGTGGAGTCGGTGATCTGCCTGTCCACGGACAAGGCGGCGTACCCGGTGAACGCCATGGGCATCACCAAAGCCATTGAGGAAAAGGTGGCGGTCGCCCGCTCCCGGCAGTCCCGATCCACCCGCATCTGCTGTACCCGCTACGGCAACGTGATGTGCAGCCGGGGCAGCGTGATCCCCCTGTGGATCGATCAGATCCGCGCCGGCAGCCCCATCACCATTACCGACCCGGAAATGACCCGCTTCATCATGTCTCTGGACGAGGCGGTGGATCTGGTGCTCTTCGCCTTTGAGCACGGGGAAAACGGGGATCTGCTCATCCAGAAAGCGCCCGCCTGCACCATCCGCACCCAGGCGGAGGCGGTGTGCCGGCTCTTCGGCGGGGACGTGAACAACATCCGGATCATCGGCACCCGCCACGGGGAAAAGAAGTACGAGACCCTGCTCACCAACGAGGAATGCGCCAAGGCGGTGGATATGGGCAACTTCTATCGCGTTCCCGCGGACAACCGGGGCTTGAATTACGACAAATTCTTCAGCGAAGGGGACAAAAAGCGGAACACCCTGACGGAATTCAATTCCAACAACACCGCCCTTCTCGGCGTGGAAGAAGTGATGGAAAAGCTCGCCGCCCTCGCGTATATCCGGGAGCGGCTGGCGGAAGAGGTGTAAGATGGCAGCGTGGAAAAATAACGGGAAGATCAAGCTTCTCATCATCGTGGGCACCCGCCCGGAGATCATTCGCCTGGCGGCGACCATCAAGAAGTGCCGCAAATACTTTGACACGATCTTAGCGCACACCGGGCAGAACTACGACTACAACCTCAACGGCGTGTTCTTCCAGGATCTGGCGCTGGGCGATCCGGACGTGTATCTGAACGCCGTGGGGCAGGATCTGGGCGAGACCATGGGCAATATCATCGCGAAATCCTATCAGCTGATGGTCGAA
>CAMPCJ010000102.1 GCA_946645685.1 uncultured Clostridia bacterium
CCCTCCGTTTTCACAAAAATACAATCTTACAACGTATAGTATAACACAATTCTCAAAATTTTTCAAGGTTTAATAGGGGTTTATTCGGAGTTGTTGCGAAAAAGTCATAAAGAGAGCATTGCGGGAAAAGGATCCGAAGCGAAACGGAAAAGCAGGTTTACGATCAGAAAGGCGCGGAAAACAGCAGGGAGGATGATAGATCCTACCTGCTTTTCGTATAGCAGGAAGCGAAAAATCTGTCGCAAATAAATTGACAAGTGTGCGCCGGTGGGATATACTGATAGGAGATGTAAAGCAAAAGCATAGACGCGACAAAGGAGAAAACTATGGACAATTACATGACCTATTCCTATGAAAAACTGAAAAAGTTCTGTGATGACGCCTTCGAGAAATTCGGCTTTACCAAAAAAGAAGCCGGCATCATCACCGATGTGCTGCTTCTTTCCGACCTGTTCGGCATTGAGTCCCACGGCACCCAGCGGCTGGTTCGCTACCACAAGAGCATTGAAAAAGGCATGATCAAGGTGGAAGCCAAGCCGGAGGTGGTGTTCGAGACCCCCGTTTCCGCCGTGATCGACGGACACGAGGGCATGGGTCAGATCATTGCGTATCAAGCCATGGAAATGGCGATCGAAAAGGCGAAAAAGGTGGGCATGGCGCTGGTGACCGTGCGGAATTCCAACCACTACGGGATCGCCGGATTTTACGCGAAAATGGCGTGCGATCAAGGCTTGATCGGCATTTCCACCACCAACACCAACCCCATTATGGTCCCCACCTACGGGCGCACCGCCATGCTGGGCACCAACCCCATCGCCATCGCCTTCCCTGCCGAGCCTTACCCCTTCCTGTTTGACGCGTCCACCACCGTGGTGACCCGGGGCAAGCTGGAGGTTTACAACAAGCTGGACAAGCCCCTCCACGACGGATGGGCGATCGATTCCACCGGCGCCGCCTGCAACGACGCCAAGAAAGTCCTGACCTGCATCAACGACCACCTGGGCGGCGGGATCCTGCCCCTGGGAGGCATTTCCGAGGACAGCGGCAGCCACAAGGGTTACGGCTGGGGCATGGTGGCGGAGCTGTTCACCTCCATTATCTCCCTGGGCACCACCTCCGACAAGACGGGGCTGGGCGGCAAGGGCGGCATTTGCCACGGCTTTTTGGTGATCGATCCCAAGGTCTTCGGCAACGCGGACGCCATTAAGGAGCATTTGTCTCAGTATCTGGAAGCCCTGCGCAACGCCCCCAAGGCGGAAGGTCAGACCCGGATCTACACCCACGGCGAAAAAGAAGTTCTCGCCATGGCGGATCGAATGAAAAACGGGATCTCCATCAACAAGAATACCGTGGCGGAAATGCGGGACATGGCGCAGTTTTTGGGGATGGACGTGGTTTCCTACCTGGGCGAGGAAGCCCTCAGCATCAAGGGCAAAGAAAGCGTCTATAAATGATCTTTGCGGGCAAGATCCGCATAAAAAAACGGCTCTGTTTTCACAGAGCCGTTTTTTTATGCGTCCATCCAGGGTGACCGTTTGCCCCGATCCACGGAAGCGGCGTTTTCCGAATAAAAGGCTGCCCCCTCACTCTCCGCGCCCGTTTGGAGAAGCAGCGTGTGGTATAGGGCGTTTACCGCGTCCCGGTCTAAAACCGGGTCTTTTCTGTTCAAAAACCGCATCCGTTCCATGGCTTGCCGGGGTTTTCCCTGCCGCGCATACCCCAGGCACACCAAAAAGAGCGAGGCGTTTTTCGTTTGGGGCAGCCTCATCCGTTTATACTTTTTTTCCCAAAACGCCGTAAAGGAAACGGGATCCTTTTTCAACAGAGGCAGTTGCTTTTGCGCCGTATGCTCCAACCGGATCAAACGCCAGCCGTACAGGGCAAGCCCCAAACAAAGGATCGACAATACTGCCAGAACGTATCCCATACTATCCCTCACAAATCCTCCCGGAAGAAAAATACCCGCAGGCCATCTGCTGTTCCGTTTGACGGATCGGGTCCTGCGGGTATTCTCATAAAGGCGCCGTTTTAGCCGGCTGCTTTTTCTTTCTCTTTCTGTTCGTACGCTTCGTTCTTATTCTTATAGTCCTTCAAGGTCGCCTTGGTGAATTCCGTATAGCCGAAAAGGTTACCGGAAAGCCCGGACAGTTCCTTGGAGGCAAGATAATTGTTCTTATACGTCACAAGCGCGGTGGCGGGAGAAGCGGTATTGAACAACTGCTCAAGTAAGATGAGCTTCTGGGTGCGGGTCTTGCGGTCGGTGGTGGCAAGGATCTCATCCAGCATGGCTTCGTATTCTTCGGAAACAAAGCCGGTGGGGTGGAGAGATTCCCCTTCATCGGCGGGATCCACGCTGACCACGGCGCCGCTGAAGGAGGGCGCGAAGGGCGCCAGGAAAGCGTAAGGATTGGTAGAAAGTCCAATGAAGTCCAAACCGATCACGTCAAAGTCGCTCTCGGCAATGCGGGTGACAAGCTCCTCCGAGGAAACACCGTTCAGCTTCACGGAGAAGCCCAGGGCTTCCCAGGTGGTTTTGGCGTACTGAGCCACGGCTTCCTCGTAAGAGCGATCCTTCCGGTAGGTCAGCGTAAAGCTGCCGGAACGAACGCCCGCTTCGCTCAGAAGGCTCTGCGCCTTTTCCGTTTCGGCGGTAGCGGCATAAACGGCGCCCGCTTCCTTGCGGAAGGAGCCGTTCAAAGCGGAGCCGGTGGCTTTTTCGGGAACAAAGCCCTTAGCGGCGACCGATCCCATTCCCACAAGACCGGCAATGGCAGTCCGATCCAGGGAAACGGACAGTGCCTGGCGCACCCGGGCGTCCGCCAAAACTTCGTTCTTGCAATTGTAGTAATAAGTATAGGAGGCGATGGTGTCAAAGGATTTGATATCCTTGCTCCGCTCTTCATAGATCTCGGGGGTGATGGCGTTGAAATAATAAATATCGCCGCTGTCAAAGGAAGCCAAAGCTTCTTCGGCGGACTGATCGTAATCAGAGATCAGCCGGCAGGGCTTTACATACTCATTGAGGTTCTTCGCATCGCTCTTGAGCTTATAAAACTTGGAAAACTCGAAGCGGTAAGACCCTCTGGGATCCATTCTCTTCATCATAAACTGACCGTTGGAAGCGATCAGATCCGTCGTGGTCGCCCAAACCTCTTCCCGGTTGTAAGTCGTGCCGTTGAGGGTCTCCACACCCGTCACCACGTCGTCCCGCAGGGGAACGAGGGCGGGGCTGGCGATGGCTTCCAAAAACAGCTCCGGCTCAATGGGCTTTTCGAACTGAACTTCCAGAGTCGTGGTATTCAAAGCCGCGGCGCCGAGATCGTCTATGGTCTTGATGCCCGCTTTGATATCCCGCGCGTTTTTCAGGTCATACAAGAGGGACGCGGCGGGGCTGTTGATCTCGGGAGAAAGGGCGCGCTTCCAGGCAAACACGATCTGATCTGCCGTCAAGACACGACCGTCGTTCCACTTGGTGGAAACCAATTTGATGGAAAGCGTATACTCTCCCCGCTCTTCATCGTATTTCTTTTCCCAGCTCTCAATGAGATTATTCCGGAGTTTTCCGTCCACGACGGACGTCAAGCTCTCGAAAATCAAGCCGGAAGACTGGTAAAAGTCCTTATCATAGATCGCCGCAGTGGGATCCAGATTCTCCACGGGCCCCGCAAAATACACGGGAATGATGGCGCCCTTATCGTCCGGATCGGCTTTGCAGGCGACGATCAGCGGCAAAAGCATCGTGACGAGAAGCAGGATCGCGAGGGTTTTTTTCATGCCTAACCTCCTTGGTCGCAGGGATATGCGGATTCATACTAAAGGATATTATATCACCGATTCACACGGGAATCAAGATAAAAACAGATAAAATGACGGCTCTTTTGCCGGAAAAGGGGGTGTCATTCAAGCAAAAGCTTCAAAAAATGATCTCTCCGCCCAAAGCTTCGTGAACAGGCGTCACTTCCAATTCAGGCATTTCCCGGTTCAGAAGCCGCAGAAAAAGCTCCGGCGCGGCGTCCTCTGAAGCGTGGTGTCCGCAATCGATCACCGTCATCCCGCGCTCCACCGCTTCCTGGGCGGTATGGTAGGGGATATCACCGCCGATAAACGCGTCCACGCCGCTTTCCAGCGCCGGGATCACCAGATCCTTGCCGCTGCCGCAGCACACCGCCACCCGCTCCACCGTTCCTCCGGCGGAATACAGGCGCACCGGCGCGTCCAGCACGGCGGCTGCGTGGCGGGCAAATTCCTCCGGTGCCATACGCTCTGCCAGCTCTCCTACGTCGCCGATAGT
>CAMPCJ010000103.1 GCA_946645685.1 uncultured Clostridia bacterium
CGCTCTCCCGCATGGCGTAGTCGAGGTCACGGTCGATCAAATTCACCATAATGGCGGCGTACAGTGGATCAAACTGGCTCCCGGCTCCCTTGACCATTTCCTCCCGCACCCTTTGCTGGGACATCGGATCCCGGTAACTGCGCCGGGAGGTCATGGCGTCGTAAGCATCGGCAACGGCGATGATGCGCGCCAGATCGGGAATGTTTTTCCCCACCAACCCCTCCGGGTAGCCCTTTCCGTCATACCGCTCGTGATGGTAATGGGCGCCGATTTTCAAGTGGGTAGACTGCCGGATGCTGGAAAGGATCTGATAGCCGTAAACCGGGTGTCGCTTGATCTGATCGAACTCTTCCTCCGTAAGAGTGCCCGCCTTGTTGATAATGGCGTTATCCACGCCGATCTTTCCCACGTCATGAAGCAACGCGGCAAAATAAATGTCGTCACACTCCTCCGGAGATTTCCCGGCCTCCTGAGCGATCATCAGGGAATAGGCGGCAACCCGTGAGGAATGGCCGCGGGTATAATCATCCTTGGCGTCGATGGCGGCGACCAAAGCCTGGGCGGTCTGCTCAAACATGGTGCGCTCTTTTTCTTGTTCCTGCTTATAAAACTCGATTTCCTTTTTGCGGGTACGCTCCATTTCGAGATTCATATCCTTCAAAGCAAACACGTAAAGGAGCGCTGCCATCGCCACAATAGCCATATTGTTGAACGAAACGCCGTACACGAACAACTGAACGACGGAGGCGATCAGAGCAACCGAGTCAAACAGGATCAGCGAGGTCGAAACGCTTCGTCTGAGGCGCTTACGATACTGAATAATGACGGAAAGCTGCAGCATCAACACCACGAACGGGGTCAGGTAGCATAGAATGAAACCGGGCGCCCGTTGGTAGCGGTTCATTTCATCGAAGGTGTAGTAGATGCCGGTAAACTGAGAAAGCACCACCATCGCCATTCCGAAAAGCACCAGATAGCGAGCGACCGAAAGGCGGCGGGGCGCCTTTTCCAGCTTCCCTTCGGTGGTGAAAAGGTCGACCAGATAGGAATTGAAGCTGAGGATCACAAGCAGCGTCAAGAAGAAAACCAAAAAGTTGCTGACGCGAACCATCCACCAGCCCAGGCTGCTGACGTCGCCCCTGTACCGGTACGCCCAGTGATCAAAGAGCAACAGGAACATAGCGCTCAACTCCAGCGCCATCAAAGAAAATTTGCGCTTTTTGGACAGGGTGTCCGTCATGAAAACGAAAAGCGAAATGGCCCCGCAAATACCGCTGAGGGCCAGCATGATCTCCGTTTGGTGTTGTCGCAAAAACTCCATAAGCGTTTCCCTTCAGTGCGTCGATTTTTCGATGATAAAGGATATGCGCCTTCCTGCTTAAACGGCAAGAATTTTCAATTAAAAAAGACTTTTTTATTCTATCATATTCCGAACTTATTTGCAAGGAAAAAATGGCAAAATATGAGAAAAAAACAGACTTGTCATGTACTTTTTGAAAAAGTTTTCGGCTTTCTGTAAAAATGGTCTTGCAAATACCAAAAAAGAGTGTTATAATGACAGAGCTTTCGCCGGGATCGGTTTTAAGATTTGGATCCGGCACACCGTTTGCGGGCGTAATTCATTGGTAGAATGGCAGCTTCCCAAGCTGCATAGGGGGGTTCGATTCCCCTCGCCCGCTCCAGCAAAGAAGCATAATTTGTCTGCCGGACAGATTATGCTTCTTTCCATTAGTTCCCCCCGACGGGCGGAAAAACTTTGCGGAAACAGGTCACAATGAAACAGAAAAGCATTTCACAATTTGACAAGATGACCAAAACACCCATTTGGCGATTGATCCTGACCCTCTCGGTGCCGGCGATCATTTCCATGCTGGTCACCAACGTATACAATCTGGTGGACACCGCCTTTGTGGGGCGGTTGGGCACCAGCGCCAGCGGTGCGGTGGGGATCGTCTTCGGTTTTATGTCCATCATTCAAGCCATCGGCTTTATGTTCGGCCAGGGGGCGGGAAGCATCATGTCCCGGGCGCTGGGGGAAAAAGACAAAAACGCGGCGTCCGTAAACGCCTCCCTGGGCTTCTTCGCTTCCTTTTGCTTCGGGTTGATGGTCACGCTGTTCGGCTTTCTCTTCCTGGACGGGATCATCCGTTTCCTGGGGAGTACTCCCACCATTTTCCCCTTCGCCAAGACCTACATTACGTATATTCTGATCTCCGCGCCCTTTATGACCGCAAGCCTCACCCTGAACAACCTGCTGCGTTATGAGGGGAAGGCAGCGCTAGGCATGATCGGCTTGATGGCGGGCGCCGTATTGAACATGGCAGGCGACCCCGTGCTGATGTTCTCCCTGAATATGGGCATCGCGGGGGCGGGTCTTTCCACGGCGCTGAGCCAGGTGGTGAGCTTTTGCATCCTGCTCGCCATGTTTCTCACGGGGAAAACGGAAAGCCGTATCAGCTTTCGCCACATTGCCAAGGCGCGCCCCGAAATTTTGCTGAACATCATGGGAACGGGCTTTCCCAGTATGCTCCGCCAGGGCTTGAACAGCCTGACCACGGTGCTTTTGAATATGCAGTGCGCTCCCTACGGGGATGAAGCCATCGCCGCCATGAGCATCGTTTCCCGGATCGTTTTCTTCGCCTTTTCCGTGGCGCTTGGCGTGGGACAGGGTTTTCAGCCCGTCGCCGCCTTCAACTACGGCGCCCGGGAATACGGCCGCTTGAAGAAGGGGTTTGCCTTCACCGCGCTGGTTTCGGAAGCCATCGTAGCGGTGGCTTGCGTGTTCCTCGCTCTCTTCCCTTCCGAGCTTGTGGCGATGTTCCGGGACGACCCGGACGTGATCCGCATCGGCGCCCGGGCGCTTCGCCTGCAAGCGCTGGCGACCCTTTCCCTGCCGCCCTGCATGGCGACGGAAATGCTGTTTCAAAGCACGGGAAAAAAGCTCGGCGCCACACTGCTTTCCGCCATGCGAAGCGGATTGCTGTTCGTTCCCTCGCTGCTGCTCCTGGCGCATTTCCGCGGACTCTCCGGCATCCAGGAAGCCCAGCCGTTGGCGCTGCTGCTCTCCTTCCCGCTGACCATCCCCTTCGTCCTTTGGTTTTTCAGAACGCTCGGCAAGGACAAGACTTAAGTTTCCACAACAAAAAAGTCCCCGTCAAAACGTCGTTTGACGGGGACTTTTTATCCATCCTTTACCGTGATTTTCAAAAGAAGAAAAAGCGCAGGAACAGGATCAAAAAAACGCTGATCGCCAGAATGAAAACAATGGCGGCGATGATCCGGGCAAACCGGATGAAACCGCCCGTGGCATTGCCCACGGTCCCGACCGTGCGGCGAATGGCTTCCGCCGTTTTCAAAAACTCTTCCGTGGACGCGGCGTTCTGTTCCGCGCGAGCCTTCTGCTCTTGCGCCTGACGGACCCGCTCCGCTTCCGCGTCCGTCGCCCAGGACGCGCCGCAATGGGGGCAGGTGGCGTTTTTCTCCGGGTCGAAGGCGCTGCCGCAATAATCGCAATGGATCAACATACTTTTCTCATCCTTTCCCCTGCATTGTACCACACGTTAAGGCGCTCCGCAAGGGAAAACCGCAACAAAAAAAGCCGCAAAGCGGCTTTTTTTGTTTTGGTTCAGTCGTTATCCAGAGCCTCCAGCCCCTTTGTATTCTCCACCTTTTTCGCTTGAATGTTTTTCACAAACAAAATGAAAACCACGGCGGAGAGAACAAAGAGGACGGCGGCGTAGACCGGCAGGGCGCCCCATAGCTGCGTGACCTTGAACACCAGGCCCAACAGAACGGGCGTGATGGTCTGGGCGGACATGCTGGCGGCGTAATAAAAGCCGGTGAATTTGCCGATGTTTTTATTGGAACACAGCTCCACCACCATGGGGAAGGAGCAGTTGTGCACCAGCGCCATGCCAAAGCCCTTTATCACCCACACGGCGTACAGAAGCGCCGGGAAGGAAAACTCGCCGTTTTCCCCTACCACGGTGCCGGTGGGTCTGACAAAGCACATGGCGATCATAGCGAGCACGGTGATGCAAAGCCCGCCCGAGATCGTCCATTTCCGCCCGATCTTATCTGCAATAATGCCGGCGGTGGCAAAGCCCACCACGGAAGCCAACCCGCCGACGATGGTCAGGATCATGGTGGCGCTGGATTTGGACTGGAGATAGTAAATGACATAGTTACCGATGTAGGTTCCGATGGCGTTATCCGCCATAAACCAAAGAAATTCCGCGCCCAGGATGGCAAGGAGCATCCGGCGGTTGCCCGCGGGCAT
>CAMPCJ010000104.1 GCA_946645685.1 uncultured Clostridia bacterium
AGGAGGTAAATATGGCTTGTTTTTTGGTATCTACCGTAGAAGCGGCGGTGGTAACCGTTGCGGCAAAGATCGCGGAAAGAAAAGAGGCGAAGATCGCTTTGAACGGCAAAAAGCCGGAAAATGCGGTAAAGATCTCTTTTTCCCGGAAGTTGAAATGGCTTCGGAATATGTTGTGGGGCGGCTCCGCCCTGCTGGCGTTTGAACACGTCTGGCACGGGGAGATCGTTCCCTGGTTTCCCTTCCTGACGGCGGCGGAGGATCCGGAGAGCTTTGCGGAAATGCTCCGGGAGGTTTCCACCGTGGGCGTCGCCATGGCGGCGCTGGTCACCACCGTCTGGCTTGGGATGGTGGGCGTTTCCGCTCTCATCGAAAAACGCGCCGCCAAGGCGAAAAGCGAAAAGGAGGAAGAAGCATGACTCTGCTCGTTTCCGTCTTCGCCGCGGTGATCACCTCTCTCCTCTGGTATAAAAAGGCGCCCGGGGATGAGATGAAGCTGGGATCGCTTGCGCTCACGTACTGGGGCGCGAGTTTGATGTGGCTGGTGGATGCCGTTTTTGAGTACGCGGAAGACCCTGCCGGGTACTTCACGCCCGCGCCGGCGGATATGCTCAACGACCTGTTTCTCGGCCTTTCCGTTGTGGCGTTGGGGCTGATCATCCATTTGGCGGTGCTTTTGATCAAAGACCCCAAGGGCGTCGTAAAAAAAGCATTTGCTAAAAAGAACTGACAGATAAAGCGGCTCGTTTGCGGATGAGCCGCTTTTTCAAAAAGGAAGAACTATGAAAACAGACGTGAAAACGCTTTTGGAAGGTGTGAAAAGCGGCGCGGTATCCGTGGACGACGCGCTTCTGGCACTGAAAAAGGCGCCCTTTGAAGACATCGGCTTTGCCAAGGTGGATCTGCATCGCCCCGTCCGGCAGGGCGCAGGCGAGGTGATTTACGGCGCCGGAAAGACGCCGGAGCAGATCGAAGGGATCCTGGACGCCATGGCACGGAACGGTCAGGAGCGCACCCTGATCACCCGGCTGTCCCCGGATGCAGCGCAAGAGATCCAAAAGAGCCGCCCCATTCGTTATGATCCCCTGTCCCGGACGGCGGTAACGGGGATCGATAAGTCGCCGGACGGCATCGGCAAGATCCTGATCGCCTCCGGAGGCACCAGCGATCAGCCCGTGGCGGAAGAAGCCGCCGTGACCGCCGCTTTTTTCGGAAATGAGGTGGTGCGCGCCTACGACGTGGGCGTCGCCGGCCTGCACCGTCTTCTCTCTCACAAAGAGGACGTGATGCGCGCTTCCGTCATCATTGCCGTCGCCGGGATGGAAGGGGCACTCGCCAGCGTCGTGGGCGGGATGGCGGACTGTCCCGTGATCGCCGTTCCCACCAGCGTGGGGTACGGCGCGAGCTTCGGCGGGCTTTCCGCGCTTTTGTCCATGATGAACTCCTGCGCCAGCGGAGTGGGTGTGGTAAACATCGACAACGGCTTCGGCGCGGGATATCTGGCAAGCCTGATCAACCATATGGAGGCAAAAGGATGAAAACACTGTATCTTGATCTGGGAATGGGCGCCGCGGGAGATATGCTCACGGCGGCGCTTCTGGAGCTTTGCCCGGATCCGGAGGAAGCTCTTGCCGAACTGAACGGCATGGAAATACCCGCTGTTCGCTATTCCGTGGAAAAAACACAGAAATGCGGTGTCACCGGGACGCGGATGATCGTGTCGGTAAACGGCGAAGAAGAGAGCGATCATCACGATCACGATCACGATCACGATCATCACGACCACGATCACCGGCATCACGGCTTGGCGGACATTGAGCATATTGTAAACGGTCATTCCGCCATCCCCGACGCCATCCGAAAAGACGTTCTTTCGGTCTTCGGCGCCATCGCGGAAGCGGAAAGCCGCGTTCACGGCGTGAGCGTGCCGGAGATCCATTTTCACGAGGTGGGCACCATGGACGCCATTGCAGACGTGGCGGCGGTGTGTTATTTGATGAAACGCCTCGCGCCGGACGAAGTGGTCGCCTCCCCTGTTTGCACAGGCTTCGGACAAGTAAAATGCGCCCACGGGATCCTGCCTGTTCCCGCGCCGGCGACCGCGCTGCTGCTTCGGGGGCTGCCCACTTACGGCGGGGAGATCTCCGGGGAGCTTTGCACCCCCACGGGGGCGGCTTTGATCGCCCATTTCGTCACCCGCTTCGGCTCTATGCCCGTGATGCGGGTATCCTCCGTGGGGTACGGCTGCGGCAAAAAGGACTTCCCCGCCGCCAACGCGGTTCGGGCAAGTCTGGGTGAAACGGAGGATCGGGCGGAGAGGGCGCTTGTCCTTTCCTGCAATATAGACGATATGACCGGGGAAGAAGCCGGCTTTGCCATAGAAGAGATCCGTCGGGCAGGCGCGCTGGACGTCGTCGCCCTACCCGCGCTTATGAAAAAGGGACGGCCGGGAACGGTACTGGTAGTTCTCTGCAAAGAAGCGGAAAAAGATGCGGTGATCCGGGCGATCTTCCGTCATACGACCACCATCGGTATCCGGGAAGTTGAGGCGCGGCGCTATGTGCTGGATCGGAAAACGGCGGAAGAGGAAACGGGAGCAGGGATGGTGAGAAAGAAGATCTCCACCGGATACGGCGTGACCCGGGAGAAATACGAATACGAGGATCTGGCGCGTCTTGCCCGGGAAAAGGGCGTCAGTCTTGCCGAGATCCGCGCCCTTATAGAGAAGCAATAAGATGAAACAGGCACGAGAAAAATATGACAAGCTCCTGGCGGAGCTGAAGCCATACGGCAGGGTCGCGGTGGCGTTTTCTGCCGGGGTCGACTCCACCCTGCTCCTCCACGCCGCGCTGGACGCGCTGGGCAGGGAAAACGTACTGGCGATTACCGGGCGCCTGGTCGCCTTTCCCGACCGGGAAGGACGGGAGGCGGCTGCGTTTTGCCGGGAAAGAGGCGTTCGTCACGCGGTGACGGCGTTTGATCAGTTTGCCGTGGAAGGCTTTCGGAACAATCCGCCGGATCGCTGTTATCGCTGTAAAAAAGCGCTGTTTACCGAGTTTTTGAAAACGGCTGAGAAAGAAGGCTTTTCCGTGCTTGCGGAGGGAACCAACGGGGACGACCCCAAGGAATACCGACCGGGGATGCGCGCCCTCTTCGAGCTTGGGATCAAAAGTCCCTTGCGGGACGCGGGGCTAAGTAAGGCTGAGATCCGCGGGCTGTCCCGGGAATTCGGCTTACCCACGGCGACAAAGCCTTCCCTGCCTTGTCTTGCCACCCGCTTCCCCTACGGAGAGTTTCTTTCGGCGGAAAAGATCGCAGCGGTGGATGAGGGGGAACGCTTTCTTCTGTCCCTGGGCTTTTCCCGGGTGCGGGTGCGCTGCCACGGCGACATCGCCCGGATCGAAGTGGAAAAAGATATGCTGGAGACGATCGCGGGAGCGGCGCGGGAGGAGATCATCCGGCGCTTCCGGGCGCTTGGATTTTTGTACGTGACGGTGGATCTGGAGGGCTTTCAAAGCGGGAGCATGGACAAAAGGATAACGGAAAACAACTGACTCTGCCATCCGTTAACAGAAGCGAAAAGATGCCGACGGTTCAAAAGAACCGTCGGCATCTTTCGTTTATGGGGGAAGGCTTAGGCGATCACTTGGTCATTTTCTCCTGCTTGACCTTATGGTCGATGACGTGGCGGGAGGCAAGCTCTTTCCGGATGTCGTCCAGAGAGATGCCCGCTTCGATCATCAAAACCAGTACGTGGTAGGTAAGATCTGCGATCTCGTAGACGGTCTCCTTTTTGTCCTCGGCTTTGGCGGCAATGATGACCTCGGTGCATTCCTCGCCAACCTTTTTCAAGATCTTATCCAGCCCCTTTTCAAAGAGGTAGGTGGTGTAGGAGCCTTCTTTCTTCTCGCTCTTTCTGCCCCGGATGAGATCCACCAGGGCTTCCAGAGAAAAGTCGCCCCGGTCGGGATCCTCCCACACAAGGTCGTTGAAGCAGGAAACGGCACCGGTATGGCAGGCGGGCCCTTCGGGAATGACGGAAACCAGAAGGGCGTCCCGGTCGCAGTCCGCGGTAATGGAAACCACATGCTGAAAATTGCCGCTGGTCTCCCCTTTCAGCCAAAGCTCCCCCCGGGAACGACTGAAAAAGCAGGTGAGCTTCTTTTCCAGGGTCACGGCGAGAGATTCCCTGTTCATATAAGCAAGGGTAAGCGTGCGCCCGGTCTGGGCGTCCTTTACGATGGCGGGGATGAGCCCCTTCTCGTCAAATTTCAATTCGTC
>CAMPCJ010000105.1 GCA_946645685.1 uncultured Clostridia bacterium
GCAGGGCCCCACCGGCATGGGCCTGGCTTCCCTTCTCCACAACGAGAAGGCGGGCGAAGGCAACCGGGTGAAGTACGAAGCGGAACTGGTGACCTCCGAAGAGATCAGCAACGTCGCCGCCGCCATCGCCAAGGGCGATTGCGACATTGCCGCCGTGCCGATCAACCTGGCTTCCACCCTGTACAAGAAGACCGAGGGGAAAGTGCAGACCATCGCCGCCAACACCAAGGGCGTTTTGTACATGCTGGAGAACGGTGAGACCGTCAAAAGCGTGGAAGACCTGAAGGGCAAAACCATTTACGCCACCGGTCAGGGCGCAACGCCGGAATACATCCTTCGCTACGTGCTGCGGGAAAACGGGATCGACCCCGACGCGGACGTGACGCTGAACTTTGTAGCCAGCCACGAGGAGCTTGCCTCCTTCCTCGCCAGTGACGTGTACGCCATCGGCATGCTGCCCGAGCCCAACGTCACCGCCGTCCTCACCAAGAATCCCTCCTTCCGCGTGGCGCTGGATATGACGGAGGAATGGAACAAGGTCGCCGGCGACGGGAACGAACTCGTTCAAGGGGTATTTGTCGCCCGCAGCGCCTTTATCCAGGAGCATCCTCAAGTGGTTGCCGCCTTCCTGAAGGACTATGACGACAGCCAGAAGCTGGTCAATACCGATCCTGCCACCGGCGCCGCCTACATTGCGGAAGCGGGCATCCTGCCCAGCGCCGCCGTAGCGGAAAAAGCCATCCCGGGCTGCAACATCGTTTGCCTCACCGGCGAAGAAATGAAAGCAAGCGTCGGCAAATGCCTGTCCGTCCTCTTTGAAGCGGCACCCGCTTCCGTGGGCGGCGAGCTTCCCGGCGACGCCTTCTACTACGCAAACTAAATGAAAAAGATCCTGATCAGGGCGGCGGAGATCTTCGCCGCCCTTCTCTTCTGGATCCTCCTGTGGCACCTCGCCGCCAAAGAGACCGGGCTGGAGTTGATCCTGCCCACGCCGCTGACGGTCTTTCGCCGTCTGTGGGAGCTTTTGGGAACGGGCGACTTTTACAAGACGCTGGGCGCTTCCTTCCTGCGGATCGGGGAAGGGTATCTAATCGGGGTAGCCGGCGGGGCGCTCCTTGCCTTTGCCGCCTGGAAGCTGCGACCGGTCAAGATCCTTTTGGAGCCGCTGATGACCGTGATCCGAGCCACCCCGGTGGCGTCCTTCATCATCGTGGTGATCCTGTGGCTGCGCACGCAAAAAGAAGGCGTGCCCGTATTCATTTCCGCTATGCTGGTCATGCCGCTGGTCTGGCAGAACACCCTTTTGGGTCTTACCGGGCTGGATCGGGATCTGGAGGAAATGGCGACGGCGTTTCGCATCCGGGGCGTCAAGCGTTTTTTCAGGATACAGCTTCCTCAAGTGCTTCCCGCCTTTTTTGCCGCGGCGCAAACGGGCGTGGGTCTCGCCTGGAAATCCGGCGTGGCGGCGGAGGTGCTGGCGTTGCCCAAGCTCTCCATCGGCGATCGGATCGCCACGGCGAAAGCCACCCTGGAAACGCCGGATCTGTACGCCTGGACGGTGGCGATCATCCTGTTGTCCCTCGCCATGGAAGTGGTATTCAAGCTGATCTTCAAGAAGGGGGCGAAGCGTAAATGATCGAACTGAAAGAATTGTCCAAATCCTATGATCACCCCGTTTTGACGGGGATCACCTTCACCTTCCCGGAGACGGGATCCGTGGCGCTGCGGGGCGCTTCCGGAAGCGGTAAGACCACCCTGCTCCGTCTTTTGGCGGGGCTGGAAAAACCGGACGGAGGCAAGATCGTCGGGATGGCGGGGCGAAAGGTCTCCATGGCGTTTCAGGAAGCGCGGCTCCTGCCTTTTATGACGCTGCTTGATAATATCCTGTTGGTGAGAAGCAAGGAAACGGAAGACCGGGAAGAAGCGGCGCGCCTGCTGAATTTTTTTCACCTGACGAAAGCGGCGCCGCAATTGCCGGACACTCTCTCCGGCGGCGAAAAATGCCGCGCCTCCCTGGCGCGGAGCATGTATTACGGCGGCGACGTTTTTCTATGGGACGAGCCCACCCGGGAGCTGGACGAAGAAAACCGCGCCCTGGTGCAGAAAGCCATCGACAGTCTGAAGGAAAAGGCGTTGGTGATCGTTTCCACACACGACCCGCAGCTTTTGTGCGACCGGGAGATGGAACTGTAAAGAAAAAAGCGGAAGCAGTGCTTCCGCTTTTTCAATCCTTGTGTTTGTAATAAAGCATGCAGTGGCAGTATCCCTCGAAATCCGGATCCTTGATCTGATCCCGAAACTCCTGACACATACACTTGTATTCCTCTTTTTTCTCCCGGCGGCAAGGGCAATAGCCGCCCGTCCGCTCCAGCCCTTCCTTGACGACGGCGACGATCTTCTCGTCCGGATTTAACGTGATCTTCATATCTTGCACCTCCTGTATGGATCCATTGTATCACAGCCTTTCCCGTTTGAAAAGCACGATTTTCTTTTCGCAATTTTCTCCGGCGTTCTTTACTTTTTTGTCGGATCGTGGTATGATCGAAACAGAAGAGCGGATAAGACCCGTCCGCGAAATCGAGAGGGCGCGAAGAGAAAGCAAAAAGCCCATCCTTCGTTGACAAAAGATGAGCTTTTCTGGCGCGCTGTAAGGGACTCGAACCCCTGACCTACTGGTTCGTAGCCAGTCACTCTATCCAGCTGAGCTAACAGCGCACGTTCTCTCGAACAGTTGGTAGTTTATCACATGGGTCACCCTTTGTCAAGAGGCGCAAACAAAAAAACTTACGGGATAAAGCAATGATTTTTTCTTTACCGGCGGAAGTCCAATCCGCCATGACAAAACTGGAACTGGCAGGCCATCAGGCGTGGCTGGTAGGCAGCACCCGGGATCTGTATCTGGGTCTGCCGCCCCACGACTGGGATCTGACCACGGACGCCACCCCCGCGGAGATCTGTGAAGTATTCCGCGGTCAAAGTCTCAACCGCGCCGGCGAAAAATACGGCACTATCTCCCTCACCGGCGGCGACAAGATCATCGACGTCACCACCTTCCGTCGGGACGGGATGTATCGGGATCACCGCCGCCCGGACAGCGTGGCGTTTTCCCGGGATCTGTTTGAAGATCTGAAACGCCGGGACTTTACCGTAAACGCCATCGTTTACAGTCCCACCAGGGGCGTGCGGGACTATTTCTGCGGCAAGCGGGATCTGAGAAAGAAACTCATCCGCGCCATCGGCAACGCGGAGGATCGCTTCGAGGAAGACGCCATCCGCATCCTGCGGGCGCTTCGCTTCGCCTCTGTGCTGGATTTTTCCATTGAGGAAAAGACGGCGAGCGCCATCCACAGAAAAAAAGAGTTGATCGCCGCCCTGCCTACGGAACGGATCCTGCCGGAATGGAACCGTATGCTCTGCGGAAAGAACATCAAACGGGTGCTGACGGAGTTTTCCGACGTGATCGGCGTTTTGGTGCCGGAGATCCTGCCCGCCATCGGCTTCGATCAGCTTTCCCCGTTCCATCAATACGACGTATGGATGCACACGGTGAACGCCGTGGCTTCTTCCGCCCCCACCGCGGAGGTGCGCCTGGCTCTGTTTTTCCACGACATTTCCAAGCCCTCCTGCCTGACGGTGGACGCCACCGGGCGCGGACATTTTTACGGGCACCACAAAAAAAGCGCCAGGATCGCCCGGGACGTGATGGAGCGGATGCGCTTCCCCGCCAAGCAGATCCGGACCGTTACGGAGCTGGTCACCTACCACGATTCTCATCCCAAGGGACGGGCTGACGTGAAAAAATTGCTTTCTCTGATCGGGGTCGAGCATTTCCGGATGCTGGTACAGGTCATGGAAGCGGACATTCTCGCCCACAGCAAATGGACGATCCGCAGGCGCCTGATCAATCTGGAAAACATCCGGGATACCGCGGAGCAGATCCTCTCTTCCGGCGAATGCTTCACCCTGGATTCCCTTGCCGTCAAAGGCAACGACCTGACCGAAGCAGGGCTTTCCGGTCCCGCCGTGGGGGAAGCTTTGACCTTTGCCCTGAACAAGGTGATCCGCGGCGAGTGGGAAAACACCCGGGAGAGGATCCTGCGCGGCTTGCGGGAAGCGGGAAAACTCTGTCAATAGGTTGTTGCTCCCGTTGTAAGAGGCTGTTTCGGCGCT
>CAMPCJ010000106.1 GCA_946645685.1 uncultured Clostridia bacterium
GCTGCTGCTCGGGCTGCTGCGCCCACGGCTGCTGCTCGGGCTGCTGCGCCCACGGTTGCTGTTCGGGCTGCTGCGCCCACGGCTGCTCGGGCTGAGCCGCCCATTGCTGCTGCTCGGGCTGAGCCGCCCACGGCTGCTGTTCGGGCTGAGCCGCCCATTGCTGTTGCTCGGGCTGCTGCGCCCACGGCTGCTGCTCGGGTTGAGCCGCCCACGGCTGTTCGGGTTGAGCCGCCCATTGCTGCTGTTTGGGTTGAGCCCACGGCTGTTGGTCAAGCCGCTCCGTTTCCGGCGGCTCCGGGGGAGCGGGCTGCGGCGCGACCGGGGCGCCGCACTGTTGACAGAAGCGCGCGCCGGGGTACAGTTCCCCGCCGCAGGACTTACAGAGATCGGGCATCATGCATTCTCCTTTATGTTAAGATTTGGATCCTTTGTTTTTTAAAGCGCTCATGACGATCTTCTCCGCCAGCGCGGGGAAGGACAGTCCCACGGCGCGCCCCGCGTCGGGCAGCAGGCTTTGGGCGGTCATGCCGGGAATGGTGTTGATCTCCAGCACGAAGGGCTCCCCTTCGCCGTTCAGCATACAGTCCACCCGGGAAAAGCCGCGGCATCCGGCGGCACGGTACGCCGCCAGCGCCAGGCGCTCCACCTTGGCGCGAGTCTCCTCCGGCAGGCGGGCGGGGATGATGTGATGAGAGCCGCCGGGGGTGTACTTGGAAGCGAAGTCGTAAAACGCCCCCTCCGCGGTGATCTCGATCACCGGCAGGGCTTCCGGCTCCTCCTCCCCCAGCACGGGCACCGTCAATTCCATCCCGGACAGAAACGCCTCCGCTAAGATCGCGTCCCCGTAGGACGCCGTTTCCCGGAAAGCGGCGGCAAAGTCTTCTTCCTTCCGCACGATCACCGTGCCGATGCTGCTGCCCTGGCGGCTTGCCTTCAAAACCAGCGGCAGTCCCAGGGGACGGACCAGAGAGAGCGCTTCCTCGGCGCTTTCCCTGCCGGACAGCACCGCGAAGGGCGCCGTAGCCACCCCCGCCGAAGACAGAACGCGCTTGGTGAGGATCTTATCCATACAAACGGCGCTGGACGCGACGCCCGGCCCCGTGTAGGGCAGTCCCAGCCATTCCAGAAGCCCCTGGATGCTGCCGTCCTCGCCGCCTTTTCCGTGGAGCGCCAGAAAGACCAAGTCGGGCTTTTTGGCTGCCAGAAGCGGCACCGTTTCCGCCGTGATGTCCAACGCTTCCACGGCGTACCCCGCCTCCGTCAGCGCCTGCGCCACCGCGTCGCCGCTGCGCAGGGAAACGTCCCGCTCCGTGCTGACGCCGCCCTTCAAAACCAAAATCTTTTCCGTGTGACGGAAGGCGGCGGGGCGGTAGGGGATCTCCGTTTCCGGGAAGGCGGCGGGATCGATCCCCCGGGAAACGAGGGCTTCCCGCCAGGGAGGCGTGCTTTCCGCCAGGCGGCAGAACGCGCCCAGCGCCCCGGCGAGGAAAGCATCGACCCATTCCGGGGTGAAGAAGGACGAGGCGCCCTCGTCTTCGCCCAGGTGGTATTTCACGTTGAAGTCCATAAAGGAAGCCATTTCCTTCCGGGGATATTCCAGATCCGCCTCCCGGTCGGGCAGCGGCTCCTTTGCCAGCGCCGCCCAAAGCGCCTGCGCCCCCGGCTCGGTGTGCGCCAGGTGCAGACCCATCCGGGAAAGCTCGAAGCGGTAATCCTTGAACCACCGCGACCCCGTATAGCACTGGCGGTGCCAGCGCTGGGGACCCCGATCCCAGGCGAGATCCAGGAAGTAATGGAAAAAGACCCCCAGATCAAAGTCGTTTTCCGGGGAAAGCTTTTGTTCGGCAAAGGACAGAAGGGCGCTCATCCGTTTTTCTCCCGGCAGATCCCGGAAGTGGAGACGATCCTTCAAGTCCCGGTCGCCGTCCACACAGTCCGGCAGGATGGAGCCGAGGAAAAAAGCGGGGCTGCCGCCGCGCCAAAGGCGCATGGCGGAAGCGAGATGAGTCATGGTGGCGGGCATAATTACCTCACGAAAAGACGATCAGGAATCTGATCCGATTTTTTGAAACAGGCCTGTTTTTTTCAACGCCAGATACAAGGGGATCCCCGCGCCGTAGCAGGCGATCGCCTGACCGGCCAAGACGGAAAGCGCGGTCATGCCGTATACCGGCCAGAAGCCCTCGAAGACGGCGCTTTGGGTCTCAAAGGTGCTGAATCCGTAGCCGAAGTAGAGAACGAGCGGCACGATGACGGCGTTGAAGACGACCGCCGGCAGCGGCGCGAGAAGCAGGCGGGCGCCCCCTTTGAAGTGCTTTCCGATCCGGTACGTGCACAGCGCCGCCAAAAGGGTGGCGAGAGCGCCGAAGAGGGCGTCCCAAACGTTTCCCGCCAACAGATTGGCGATGACGCAGCCGACGTACAGCCCGGGCACGGCGGCGGGGGTGAACAGGGGCAGGACGCACAGCGCTTCGGACAGGCGCACCTGGATCTGCAGGGAAGAGAACTGCCACATGGCGACGGTGAGGGAGGCGTACAGAGCGGCGACGACGGCGCCCTGCGCCAGATACAGGACCTTCTTGTTTGATTTCATAGGGACTCCTTGGTTTTGTTTTACGTGAGGATGGCTTCAAACTCACGGGGGCAGGATGACGGACGCCCCGTTCCGTATTGTTGTATCGTTAGCTGTATACAGAAAAAGTATAGCACAAGGCAGGAGAAGGCGCAAGAGGAAAATGTGGTTCAGGCGAGCAGGGGCAGTTGTTTCCCCGCCAGAGCCGCTTCCACCGCGGGCAGCAGCGCCTCCTCCCGGAATTTCAGGGACGCGGGCTTGGCGACGGGGTCGTCCTGAAAGAGCGGAGCGAAGAAAAAGCCCTTGCGATCCAGCAGGGTGCCCAGAGAGGGGGCGGAGCCGGACAAGGCGTCGTTGCTGGACAGGGCGATCAAAACCTTCCCGCCCCGCCGCCGGTGAGACTTCACCGCCATGGTCACCGCCCCGTCGGTGATGCCGTGGGCGAGCCGGGAGAGGGTGTTGCCCGTGCAGGGACAGACCAGGAGCAGATCGAACAGCGCCTTGGGGCCCACCGGCTCCGCGTCGGGAACGGTCAGAAGCGGCGCCCTGCCGCAGATCCGTTCCGCCTCCTTGCGCCAGAAGGCGGCGGCGCCGAAGCGGGTGTCCGTCTTTTGGACGGCTTCGGAAAGGATGGGGGTGATCTCATAGTCCCGCGCCAGCCGTTCCATGGCGAGGAAGGCGGGGCGCAGGGTGCAAAAGGAGCCCGTGAGGGCAAATCCGATGGAATAGGACATACAAACCTCCAAAATGCGTTACGAAAGAGAGCGGCGCAGAAAAGCCAGGATGGCTGCCGCTTCGCTTTCCGGGGCGTACCGACCCGGCAGACCCGGCAGGCAAAAGCACCGCACGCCCCGCGCCGTCAGCGCCTCTTCTTCCGGGACGGCGCCGCTCGCCACCTGGAGAAACAGGGTTTCCGGGGCAAGGCGGGCGGCAAGGCGGCAGAGAAAGTCCGGGGCGGGGACGGTGTTGATCACCACGGTGCGATCCGAAAGCGTCTCCTCCCGCGCCGGGGCAAAGCCCTCCGCCGCCGCCCGGGCAAGGCTGTTCGGGTGAGACCACACCGTCACCGGGCAGGAGACGGCGGCAAGCAGGCGGGCGATGGCGCTTCCGCAGGCGCCGAAGCCCAGCAAAAGCGCCCTTTCCTCCGTCAGCGTCCGGGGCGAGAGCCGCATCAGCTCCGCCAGGGTGCCCTCCGCCGTGGCGCGGGCGTTTACGGCGCGGTAGGCTTCGTCGGAAAACAGGGGAAAGAGGCGCGCCCCTTTTTCCCCCACCGCCCGGGACAGGGCTTCCGTTTCCCGCCCCGCCGCCACCGCCCCGCCGGGTTTCAGGGCGGCAAGGGCGGGCAGAAGTTTTCCTTCCCCCCAGCCGGGCGGGCAAAGAAGCAGATCCGCCTTTTCTCCCGTTCTGCCGGGCACGTAGCCGTCTTCGGCTAAGGCAGCGGCGACCCGGATCATACGGGGATCCTGCCCCGGCGTCAAGACTGTTTTCATAGCGTCCCTCCCTTCGGCGTTTCGGCAACGCCGCGTTTCTTCAACGCCATAGTATATGTTCCCGC
>CAMPCJ010000107.1 GCA_946645685.1 uncultured Clostridia bacterium
CGACTGAAATAAGGATAATCGTTCCTTACTTCAGTCGGTTTTTTATACTGTTCTTTCGGACAGTTTTTGAAGCCGGTGGGGTCGTTCTGTATTCTCACCCAAGCTCTTCCGCGTTGAGCGCTTTTTTCATTTCGCTCATAGAGGAAAATACCTTTTCTTTCTCGCTGACTGTCAGCTCTTCCGTATCCCGATCGATCAGGACGGGGTAAGCGGCGTATTTTTTCACGGAGGAGTAGGCGGGGCCGAGATTCAACTCCAAAGCGTAATAAGTACTGCGATCCGTATTGTAGTAATATTTGGCGAGGTTTTCGGGAACGGAGCTCCAGTTGTACTTCTGTCCCTCCGTCGTCGTTACCACGCAGGCGAGCCTCGGGCTTCCTTTCACAAACAGCACGTCGTCTTCCGTTCCGTTGACCATGGCGGAGAGAACGTATTGTCTGCACTGCTTCAGGGTCCCCAGTTGGCAGATGCCGTCCAGAAGCGTGCCGTATCCGACCCCGGAGACGTTAAGGAAGGCGTCTTCTCCGTATTCTGTGTAGCAGTCGGCAATGGTTTGCACAAGTCTTTCGGGATCAATACCGTCTTGATACAGCCCTTCGAATACACACTGAACGTAAAGTTTTGTCGGTAAAACCGACGCTGATCTTTCCGCCGAATTGACCAGGATCAAAACGGGGTCGCCGTCGTCCGCACAAAGCGCGAGCGTATCATAGCCCAAGCCGCTTACCTCAGCCGACGCTTTGAGCACCGGGGCGGGAGCGTCGCTTCCATTCGCTTCCTTCCACATATTCTTTATCGTTTTGTTGATCTGACCGTTTTGGGATCCGATGCCGTTACAGGAAGTGAGCAGGGATAAGACTATGAACAGGGCGCTCACCAACGGAATGAATATCTTTTTCTTCATACTTTCTCTTTCTCCTTTTCTACTGCTTCTCGAATGGCGGCGGTATCCTCCGTCAACTGGCCGAAGGCATACAGAACGATGGTAGAAAGCCAAGCGGTGAGTAACCCGAGCAAGGGCGTCAGCAGCCCGGCGATGATCAGGGGATCCCGGTAGGAAAAGTCGCGGAAGAGTTTAAACCAATTGACGCCCATATAGATCAGAGCGATTCCTTCGATGGCGGAAGAGACCAGCACGACCCAAAAGATGATCAGAGCAAGCTTTTTCAGTTTCTTTCCGGGATCTGAAAACATAGAATCCATTTCTTTCCTCCTTTACATAACGCCGATGAAGGAACCAAAAAGGACCATACCGATCAAGACGATGAACGAAATGATACCGAATACGAAGCAAAACTTCATCATGGGATCCGCAGCGATCTCCGCGGCATGCGCCTCTTTGATCTTGATCCGGAGCGCCGCCTTATCAAAGCCGGGATTTTCCTTTTTTACGGCGTTCTGCACCATTGTCCTGGGCGTCATGAACAATAGCTCCGCGCCGAGAGTCAAGAAGGCGCCTACCCACACGTTTACGAACAAATAAAGCAAAACGCCTACCAAAAGCGCCGCCAGACCCCCGAAGAAAAAGCTCTTCGCGTTTTTACCTGCCATATCCATACCTCCGTTTTTTCTTATTGTACCAACGGGCGCGGGCTTTGTCCTATGCGGGGCGCATAATTTGCAAAATAATGGAGGGAAGGGTTGATTTTGGTGCATGATCTGTCGTATACTGATCCCGAAGAAGAGGAAGAAGGAGAGACACCATGGCGGAGAAAAAGACAACGGCGCAGCTTCTGGAGGAGTTGGCGGGCTGTGAGGATTTCACGCGCTTTTACCGGGAGAACGAAGAGGCATTCGTCCCCGGCGACCTGGCAGCGGAGCTGGAAGCGCTCCTCGCCGAAAAGAACTTGCGGAAAAAGGACGTGATCGCATCGTCCAATCTGTCGGAGATCTACGCCTACCAGATCTTCGGCGGCCAGCGGAAAAATCCCGGCAGGGAGAAGGTTTTGTGCCTGGCGGTGGCGATGGGGCTGAATCTGGAAGAGGTGCAAAAGCTTCTGAAGGTCAGCGGCTACGCCCCTCTGTACGCCAAGAACGACTTTGACTGCATCGTGCTTTACGGCGTCTGCCGCGGGCTGAGCGTCCTGGAGATCAACGAAATGCTCTATGACAACGGGAAGGATACCCTGGGCTGATGAAATACTGTCCCTTTTGCGGAGCGGCGCTGTCTGACGGGGCTTCTTTTTGCATCTACTGTATGCGGGCGCTTACGGAAAAGCGGGCGCTGCCCTCCGTGGTCGGCTCCCGACGAAAAAAGAAGCGTCTGCGGACTGTCGCCCTGATCCTGGCGGCAGTGCTTTTCGCGGGAGCTCTGGGCGGCGCGGGGCTGGGTCTGATCACGGCGGGCGGGAAGAAAATGAATCTTGCGCCGGATCCCAACGACCCCCGCACCCGGGTCTACGCCGACGTGAGCGTTTTTAAACAATCGTATCACTATCCCATCGTACACAGCGGCACCCGCCCCTGGAGCGAAGAATGGGACGGGGTGTGGCCCTGGGAACCCTGGGATCTGACGCTGGACCGGACGGAGAACGGCTGGGCGTGCTACACCTGCCCCGGTATCTTTCAGAATGAGTTGCCCCAAATATTTTTCAAACTGGACGGTACGGCGGTCCTGATCGCCTTGAATGCGATCCGGCAGGACGAAAGGGGACGGGTCGGGGAGATCACGGAGCATTTTTCCCGCTTTATGTACCGGGCGGAGACGGGCGGGATACGCCTGTACGAAATGCTGAATCCCACGCCGGCGGCGAGCTTTATTCCGGATGAATGCAATCCCGTGCAGTTGTCCGTTTCCGATTACAGCCCCATAGAACGGCTTGGGATCACAAAGCCGGGCGGCGACGTGTACAAGGACAAAACCACGGAGCCGAGCAAATGCGCCTGCTTCTATCGCAGTTTCACCTTCCCCGAACTGGGGGAGGACAACCGCTTCTTTGAGTTTGACCGTGTGCGTGTAGACGGGGATGAGGTCTTGCACGATTACTTCTTTTATTTCACCTTCGGCGAGGAGATCCTTCCATGACGCGTTTGGAACAGGAGCAAAAGCTGCGGGAGGTTTACGGCGTGGTCGCCGCCCTCTCCCGCAAGCCGGATAAAACAGTCCTCCGGCTCCGGCACAAAAAGCTGGGGCGTGACCTGGTGTTCCGCGGCTACGCCGACCCCGTACCGGTCTACGAATATCTGAAAGGCGTCCGGGCGCAGGGGCTGCCCGAGGTGTATGACGTGATCCCCTGCGAGGACGGTCAGGTGGTCCTGGAGGAATGGATCGACGGGGCGCCCTTGGAGTACCTGTTGGAGAACGGCCTTTTCACCTACCGCGCCGCCCGCACGGTCCTTTTGGATCTGTGCGAGGCGCTGAACGCTCTCCACAGCGCGGGCTTCGTTCACCGGGACGTGAAGCCCGCCAACGTTATCATCCGGAAAAACGGACACGCGGTCCTGGTGGATCAGGAAACGGGGCGGATGGCAAAGGACACGCCGGACACCCACCGGCTGGGCACCACGGGCTATGCCGCGCCGGAGCAATACGTGGGTACAAGCTCTCCGCAAAGCGACGTGTACGCCCTGGGGGTGCTTCTGAACCTGATGCTCACCGGGCGCCACCCCAGCGAAGCCCTTCCCCGGAGCGGCACGGCGCGGCGGATCATCCAGCGCGCCACCGCCATGAATCCGTCCGCTCGCTACCCGGACGCCGCCGCTTTCTCCCTGGCACTGTAGCGCCTTTGGGACGTAAGCCCGCCTGCCCTCGAAAACTTGCGGCGGTACGAAAGGAGTGCGCCTTCGGCACGTGAGCGGAACACGTCCCATCAATTCGTGAAAGGAACACTTCTCATTACTTTGCGGCGCCCGCGCCCATGGTGGAAATTATTGGCAATCCTGTTCCGTCTCTTGCGTTGTTCGCAAAATAAAGCTATAATAGAACCACCATATATAGTATAAGCAGAAGTGCTGCGCCCTGTCAGCAGGCGGCGCGTCTTTCCCTGAATCATTCCGCTTTACTATG
>CAMPCJ010000108.1 GCA_946645685.1 uncultured Clostridia bacterium
GCCGAATGGCGCCGCTTGCGCCGTTGGTCCCAACGCGGTGTCAAGTCCCACCGCCCTTCCATTCAATTAGACATTTTAAAAAATAAATACATCAAAAATCTTAAAAATGATGCAATTAAAACTTGACAAAAGGCAAATGGACGGTTATAATACAATTGCATCAGATTATCTCTGTATGATTCAATTGAAACGGGGCAAGAGGATGAGAGGATTCCATTACAAGGCTCAATATAACAAGCTGCTGTCGCCGGATATCGTGGCGCTGTTGGCGCAGATCCATGAATTTCGCGGGAAGCAGACTCTGCTCTCGGGAGCAAGGCCCAAAGCATTAGCGCAGCTTCTTGAAATCGCAAAGATCCAGAGCACAGAGGCATCCAACAAGATTGAGGGGATTGTTACCACAAGCGAACGATTAAAACAGCTTGTCCGCGACAAGACGATGCCGAGAACGCGGAGCGAAAAGGAAATCGCCGGATATCGCGACGTACTGTCCGCGATCCATGAAAGCTACGATTATATCCCGCCAAAGCCCTCGATGATCCTGCAGCTTCATCGTGATCTGTATAAGTTCACCGGAAAAACGATAGGCGGCAGTTATAAAAATTCCGACAACGTTATCGCGGAAGAACATTCGGACGGATCAAAGACAGTCCGATTCAATCCGGTCCCCGCGTGGGAGACACCCGAGGCGATGCAAAAGCTTTGCGATGAATACGATGCGGCCGTCAACGACAGCGAACTTGATCCGCTGCTCTTGATTCCGATGTTCATTCTCGACTTCCTGTGCATCCATCCGTTCAATGACGGAAATGGCAGAATGAGCCGTTTGCTGACGTTGCTGCTTCTTTATCGCGCGGGTTATATTGTCGGTAAGTATATCAGTATTGAAAAAATCATTTCTGACACAAAAGCCACCTATTATGAAGTGCTGCAGGAAAGCTCCTACGGTTGGCATGAAGCCACAAACGACTATCTGCCATTCGTAAGGTATATGCTTGGAATAATCGTTGCGGCATATAGAGATTTCGCAGGCAGGGCGGAGTTATTGACGAATGAAAAACTGAATAAAGCGGAGCGAGTGAGAGCTGTCATCCGCAACCATACAGGTAAGATTTCTAAAGCGGAGATCGTTGAGCTTTGTCCCGATATCAGCGAAATCACGATCGAACGTGCGCTGAATGATCTGAAAAAAGAAGGCGCGATCCTGAAACTCAGCGGCGGTAGATACACCAAATACGTTTGGAAGAATTAAGAATCCGCTTACTGGCTCGAGCTTCTGTCCGAAACAGAATACATCTCAGCCAAACAATTCAATTGTCTATATGCCGACAACGACGAGCTCATCCGTCTTCTTGTCAGCATGATCAAAACCACCAGATCTCATAATTCTTAATTCATAATTTTTAATTGGAATGGAGCGAAGCGTAATGATAACAGGCGAACTGAAAAACAAAATCGACGGGCTGTGGGACATTTTTGCTGCCGGGGGGATCGTGAATCCTTTGACCGTGATCGAGCAGATCACGTATCTCATGTTTATCCGAGATCTGGACGATAGCGATAACCTCCGCGCCAAAGAAAGCGCCATGCTCGGCCTGCCGTACAAGAGCGTTTTTGCGGACGAGGTGACGATCGGCGATCGCAAGATCGACGGCAAGCAGCTGAAATGGTCTGTTTTTTGTGATTTTCCCGCGGGACGGATGTATTCTGTGATTCAGGAATGGGTCTTCCCCTTTATCAAGGATCTTCACGGGGATAAAAACAGTGCCTATTCCAAATACATGGGCGACGCACTGTTTATGATCCCTACGCCTTTGCTTCTTTCAAAAGTTGTAGACGCCCTTAACGAGATCTACCGAATGATGAACCAAGCGCAGATCTCTGATATGCGCGGCGACATCTACGAATACATGACGTCAAAGCTGAATGCAAACGGGTTAGCGGGCGCGTTCCGGACGCCCCGGCACATCATCCGGATGATGGTGGAGCTGATGGATCCGAAAGCGGACGACGTGATCTGCGACCCCGCCTGCGGCACCTCCGGCTTTCTGGTCGCCGCCGGGGAATATCTGAAAGAGCATCGAAAAGAAGAGATCTTTTTCGACAAGATCAAAAAAGACCACTATATGAACCACATGTTCCACGGCTACGATATGGATCACACCATGCTCCGCATCGGCGCCATGAATATGATGACCCACGGGATCAACAATCCGTTTATCGAATACCGCGACAGTCTTTCGGATCAGAATCCCGACAAGGACAAGTATTCCCTCATTCTTGCCAACCCGCCCTTCAAGGGCAGTCTGGACGCGGATATCGTCTCCACCGACCTTTTGAAAGTCTGCAAGACCAAAAAGACGGAACTGCTCTTCCTTGCCCTCTTCCTCCGGATGCTCCGGGTGGGCGGGCGCTGTGCCTGCATCGTCCCGGACGGTGTTCTCTTCGGCTCCTCCACCGCTCACAAAGCCATCCGGAAGGCGCTCATCGAGGAAAACCGCCTGGAGGCGGTGATCTCTATGCCCTCCGGCGTTTTCAAGCCCTATGCCGGGGTTTCCACCGGGATCCTGATCTTCACCAAGACCGGACACGGCGGCACGGACAAGGTCTGGTTTTACGATATGCAGGCGGACGGTTTCTCCCTGGACGACAAGCGTTCCCCCGTCGCCGAAAACGATATTCCCGATATCATCGCCCGCTTCCGGAACCTTGCTGGAGAAGCCGACCGGAAGCGCACCGAAAAATCCTTCTTCGTTCCCAAGGACGAGATCGTGGGCAACGACTACGATCTTTCCATCAATAAATACAAGAAAACCGAGTACAAACCCGTGGAGTATCCCCCGACAAGCGAGATCCTGGCGGAACTGCGGAAGCTGGAAGGCGAGATCAAAACCAATATGGATGAGTTGGAGGGGATGTTGAAGTGAATAACTATGTAACCTACCCCATCCGGCAATTCACCCGGGGATCGTGTATTATTGTGTTCGGTGACCGGAAATATTCTTTGTGCTATTTGTCAGGCAGTCAGAAACGCTACCTTTTGGAATCCGCCTATTTGGAAGGCGCCCAAAGGATCGACGTGAAAACGAACAGCGGAAAAGACTTCTCTCTATCGAAAGAACAGTTTGTTGACTGGTTGAAAAGCGGCTTTTCGGAACCGCAAGTTGATCCGGCAGATCAAATTCAAGGCAATGTTTGCCCCCAGTGTGGGAAAGTGATGCGTTTGCGGGCCGCGCGTAGGGGTCCCAATGTCGGAAAGCAGTTTTGGGGCTGCAGCGGTTATCCGGAATGTCGCTTTACGAAAGATTACAGCGAATCCTGAAAGAGAATAAAACACAAGCTGGAAAGCGAGATCAAAACCGCGATGGATGAGCTGGAGGGGATGTTGAAGCCATGATAGCAAAAGTGCTGATTGCAAGCGGAATCGCCTTAACCGTTATCGGTACCGTTTTTACGCTTTGGACGGTTCTCGCCACACAGTCAAAGATTGCGGGTACGTGGAGCGAATTGGCATCCCGACACGATACTTTTCCAAAAGAAAAGGAACGAGCAATTTTGGGATGCGTGATGATCGTTGTGGGCGCCGCGTTACAAATTGCAGGACTGTTTGTTTGATAAAGCAGAGAAAAACAAATTCGGATTTGTAGGGATGAATATGGAACGCAATTGGAAATACAAGAAGATT
>CAMPCJ010000109.1 GCA_946645685.1 uncultured Clostridia bacterium
GATATCATTGAAAACGGTCTCTTTTGTCAGTAGACAAAAGAGACCGTTTTCCTGGCGGAGAGGGCGGGATTCGAACCCGCGTGCGGTTGCCCGCAAACTGATTTCGAGTCAGCCCCGTTATGACCACTTCGATACCTCTCCGTGTGTATTTTTCGCCCGTTTAGTCCCGCAACCTTACGGCGTCTTTCCAACCGAGCCTCAACAGTGTATCACAAAGCCTCTTTCTTGTCAAACCGTTTTTCCCGATCTGTAAAAGAGAAAAAACGGCGCATACTATATATAAACAAAGAGAAGGAGAGGACAAAAGCGTGAACTTGAAAAAGATGGGCGAAAAATTGCGTCGGACCTATGAGGACGTAGCGGACGTTGTCACCGGCAAAGCGGCGGAGCGGGAAAAAAAGCGCCGGGTCAGGCGGTGCGTCTGTACAAGCGTTTGCGGGGCGGCACTGTTTGCCGCCGGGTGCTGGCTGGGCATACACCGGACGGTGATCCGGGCGGCGTTGGCCGGAGAAAAGGCGCCGTCGGCTCCCGGCTGGCATTTTTGGTGCCGTTGAAAAGGACATCCCTGGACGGATCCCGTTGCTTGCAGGGCTTGAAACAGCGTGCAGATCCTTGCCGGAACGCTCGGTTCGACATCTTCATCTTTACCCGAAAAAAGGCGCAAAGCGTTTGCTTTGCGCCCGATTTATATGAGAACGCCGCTCCCCCTGCCGTTTTGCTTTCAGCCGTCCTTTTTTCTCCACGTCCCGGGGCAGGGAGAGACGGCGGGAGCTTGGAAAAGGTCTTGCGCCGCTTTGTATTTTATGCTATAATGGCGCCGTCGCCACCGCTTGCTTGCCGGGGCGCAAATCAAAATAAAAAGAAATCGGGTGTTTTTATGATCAAATTGGCGCCTTCTCTTCTGGCGGCGGACTTTTCCCGCCTGGGCGAGGAGATCCGAAAAGTTTATGATAACGGCGCGCAGTATCTGCACTTGGACGTGATGGACGGTATGTTCGTCCCCAACATTTCCCTGGGTCCGGGGATGATCGCCCCCTTGCGGAAGGTCTGCCCCATCGTGTTCGACGTGCATTTGATGATCGTGGATCCCATCCGCTACGTGGAGGCGTTTGCCAAAGCCGGCGCGGACATCATCACCTTCCATTACGAAGCGTGTGAGGATCGGCAGGCGGTCATCGACGCCATCCACGCCCTGGGGTGCCGGGCGGGTATGAGCGTCAAGCCCCACACGGACGCCCGCTTGATGGAGCCGTACCTCAAGAGTCTGGATCTGGCGCTGGTCATGACCGTGGAGCCCGGCTTCGGCGGACAGAAGTTTATGCCGGAAGCCATGCCCAACCTGGAATATCTCAACGGCGCCATTCAGAAGCTGGGTCGTGAAATGGATCTGGAAGTGGACGGCGGCATCAATTTGCAGAACGCTTCCATCGTGAAAGAAAAAGGCGCCAATACCCTGGTGGCGGGTTCCGCCGTGTTCGGCGCTCAGGACGTGGGCGCCACCGTCCGGGCGTTTTTGGCTTAAATGAAAAACGGCCTGTTCTTAACGGAGACCCATTGCCATACCGCCGCCGGCTCCGCCTGCGGAAAGATCGAACCGGAACAGCAGATGGACTGGTACAAGTCCCTGGGATACGATACCGTTTTCATCACGGAGCATTTTCCCATCGGCAAAAAGTTCGGGTTGGCGGAATGCAGCTTGGAAGAACGGGTGGAAAAAATGTGTTCCGGCTTCCGGCGCGCTTCCGTCCGGGGCGGTATGATCGGTCTGACCGTCCTTTTCGCCTTTGAGTTCGGCTTCAAAGGGACGGACGTTCTTACATACGGCTTAGGTCCAGAATTCATTCTGGCGCATCCGGAGATCGAGGGGATGGATATTTCGGAGTACGCTCCCATAGCCCGCGACGCCGGGGCATTTCTCGTCCACGCCCACCCCTTCCGGGAAGCGAAGTATATCCGCGCCATCCGGCTTTACCCCCGCTGTGTGGACGCGGTGGAGGTATTCAACGCCTGCCGCACGGACGAGGTGAACCACCGCGCCCTGCGCTACGCGGCGGATTACGGCTTGCCCTTTTCCTCCGGCAGCGATAACCACCGGGGAGAGCTGCCCCGGTACGGCGGCATTCTGACCAAAGATCCCGTGAAAAGCGCCGGGGATCTGGCGAACGCCATTCTCACCGGCGCGGCAAAGCTCTATCAAACGGAATCGAAAGATCCCGCGTAAGGGAGAAAGGAAGTTCTTATGGCAAACGATCATGAAAAAACGGCGTATCTGACCCTGCTCAGCGTCATCAGTATGATCGCGGTGGTGATCCTCCACGCCAACGGCTGCTTCTGGGCTTTTTCCACCGAGCGGTATTGGATCACGGCAAACGTCATTGAATGTGTTTTTTACTTTGCCGTCCCCGTCTTTTTTATGATTTCCGGCGCCACCCTGTTGGATTACCGGGATCGCTATGATACCAAAACATACGCGAAAAAGCGGGTCATGAAGACCCTTGTCCCCTTTTTGTTCTGGACGCTCTTCGGCGTTCTGTTTCAAATTTACGTGCTGAAAGGACTATCCTGGAGCGATCTGAGCTTTACCGGGCTGATCGACGCCGTCCTCAATACCCGCTATACAACGATCTATTGGTTTTTCCGGGTTTTGTTTGCCCTCTATGTCGTCATTCCCCTTCTGTCCCTCATTCCGAAGGAAAAGAAGGTCAAGGTGTTTTCCTGGGGCGCGCTGATCCTGTTCTGCGCTTCTTCCCTGATTCCGTTTTGTTTGACCGTGTTTCATACCGGCATTGAATGGCCCATGGATCCCGGCAGCCCCACCAACTATCTGATCTATCTGTTTTTGGGGTACGTTCTGTCCCGGACGGAGCTTTCTCCCGCCGTTCGCCGCACCTCCTACGTTTTGGCGGCCATGGGGCTTGTGGTCCATATTCTGGGAACGTATTATGCATCTATGGACGCAGGTAAAATCGTTCAGGATTATAAGGGCTACGTGAATCTGCCTTGCCTTTTGTATGCCGTGGGCGTTTTCCTCTTCTTCAAGCAGCACGGCAATCGTATCATGGGATCCTTCGTGGGCAAGCCCGTACGCGCCATGGCGTCGTACAGCTTCACCGTTTATCTGCTGCACTGGTACCTGCTGTGCCTGATCCAGAAGGTCGCTGTGCATTTCGGCGTCATTGTGGATACCGCCCTCTGGTATCGCCTGGGCGCGGTAGTGGTCATCGTCCCGCTGTGTATGGCGATCGGCTGGATCGTGCGGAAGATCCCCGTCCTCCGTGCCGTCCTCCCGGCTTGACCGCCGTTTTTCACCTCTTTTGCGCCGTCCGTATCCGCTTTTGCCGCCCCCGCGCCGCCGCGCTTCATAGGACGCCGGATTTCCTGAAAAAACAAATTCCCGCCACGTTTTTTTGAAAACCTCTTGACAGAAAAGGGCTTCTTCACTATAATAATACCCGTTCCTGCGAGAGTGGCGGAACTGGCAGACGCGCACGTTTGAGGGGCGTGTGGTTTACACCGTACGGGTTCAAGTCCCGTTTCTCGCACCAAAAAAAGCACTACCTGCAACGCAGGTAGTGCTTTTTTTGATATAAGTGGAGGGACTTGAACGGCACGGTAGTGAATGGCGTGCCTTGAATGGCACGCCAGA
>CAMPCJ010000110.1 GCA_946645685.1 uncultured Clostridia bacterium
GAAGAAGCATGAACGGGAGGAAAATCAATGGCAAAATACATTCAAGCGCCCGCTTACGAGGACGCTATGCCCGTGGACATTTCCTTTGCCTTCGGAGACGAAAAACCCGCCGGAAAGCACGGCTTTCTCACGGCGGACGGAGAGGATTTCCGGTTTGAGGACGGCACCTTGGGGCGCTTCTGGGGCGTTTGCATGAACGGCGCCGCCTGTTTCCCGGCGCACGATTACGCGGAAAAGGTCGCGGACAGGCTGTCCATGGCGGGGGTGAACTGCGTGCGCTTCCATCAGCTGGACGGGGAATATCACACCCCCAACATTTTCCAGTTCCGCAAGGGGGCGCGGCTCACCGACACCCGGCATTTCGATCCCCGTTCCATGGAGCGGCTGGACTATTTCGCCAAGTGCCTGAAAGAGCAGGGCATTTACATTTACCTGGATATGATGGTGTTCCGCCATTTCAAAGCCGGGGACGGCGTGGTGGCGGCGGAGGAGTTGAGCCGGGTCACCGAGTACGGCGGCAAGCCCTATTCCCTCTTCGACCGCACCATGATCGAGCTGCAGAAGGAATACGCCGCCAACCTGTGGAACCACGTGAACCCCTACACGGGGCTGGCGTATAAGGACGATCCCGTCTTCATTCTGTCCGAGATCACCAACGAAAACGACATCTGGATCCGGGGGCATCACCCCTCCAAGGACAAGGAGCCTTTTCAGCATATTAAATACTATGAAGACGAGCTGCGGGAGATCCTGCGGGAGTGGGTGAAGGAGACCGGCAGCGCCGTATCTCCCGAAAATTGCGACGTGTGGGACATGGAAAACGAGGAGCTGAACCGCTTCAAATTAGAGGTGGAGCAGCGCTACAACCGGGAAATGCACGCCTTTCTCCGGGAGGAGGTCGGCGTGCGGGTGCCCATCACCGCCAGCAACCGCCTGCGGGGCGTCGGCTTCAACGTGTACGCCCAGGAAGGCGCCTGCGACTATATGGATAACCACCACTATTACTACGACTGGACCTGGGGGGAGCAGGAGGATGAGAAGTTCGGTCTCAACTTCCAGATCAACGGCTATCCCCACGTGCTTCGCAACCTGCCCCTGTTCCGCATCGCCGGGCGCCCCTTCTACGTCAGCGAGTGGGATATGCCCTGGCCCAACTGTTACCGGGCGGAGGGTCCCATCTACTACGCCGCCGTCTGCGCCCTGCAGGGCTGGGGCGGTATGGGCATCCACACCTACGCGTACGGGACGAGGCTTGACAAGCACTGCATTCTGGGGAAGGAGGCGTCCTCCGCTACCCTGGGGGGCGTTCCCTACCGGGAGGGCATTTTCTCCTGCTGGAACGACCCCGCTAAATTCGGCTTGTTCTACCACAGCGCGCTGATGGTGCGCCGGGGGGACGTGTCCCCCGCCGAAAAGAAGATCGGCGTGCGCGTCCCCTTCGCGGAGAAATTGAACCTAAAGGCGCTGGAGACCGGGACGGAAGTCCACCGGGTCGTCACCCTGCTGGAGGGGATGGACGGCGCGGGGTGCGACGAGGTCATCGACTGCGCCGACGCGGTCCCGTGGGCGTCTCCCGACCGCATCGTGTCTGACAACGGGCAGGTGTGGCGCGACTTGAAAAACAAGTTCGGCGGCGTGGATACCCCCCGTACCAAGATTCTCTACGGAAAGCTTGCCAACGTCAAGGGCGGCATCACGCCCAAGCGCGGCACCGAGGTTTCCGGGTTGAAGGTGGAAAGCTTCACGGACTTCGCCGTGGTGGCGCTGTCCTCCCTGACGGACAAGCCCATCCGGGAGTCCGACAATATGCTGCTGTCCTGCATCGGCAGAGCCCGGAACACCGACGCCCAGTTCGACGGGGAAAAGATGATCGATTACGGCCACGCCCCCGTTCTGGCGGAGGCGACGCACGCCACCATCACCATCGAAACGGAGCGCACCGACCTGCGGGTCTGGGGCGTCAACGCCGAGGGCTATTACGTGGGCGCCGTTCCCGCCGTCTTCCGGGACGGCAAAATGACCTTCACCGTGGGGGAGACCTTCCCCTGCCTCTACTACCTCATCAACGCCGATTGAGCGCCCCCGGCGCGGACGTGAAAGGAGCTTTTTATGCAGATCCACGGCTTTCAAAAAATGACCCTTCTGGACTTTCCCGGAAAAGTTGCCGCCACGGTGTTCACCGGCGGCTGCAATTTCCGCTGTCCCTTCTGCCACAACGCCCTGCTGGTGGAAAATCTCGCCGCCGCCCCCGTCTTTGACGAGGAGGAGGTCCTGGCGCATCTGGCGAAAAAGGCGGGTCTTCTGGACGGGGTCGCCATCACCGGCGGCGAGCCGATGCTGCAGAAGGATCTCCCCGCGTTTCTGGAAAAGCTCCGGGGCATGGGATACGCCGTCAAGCTGGATACCAACGGCTCCTTCCCCGACCGCCTGAAGGACGTGGTGAAGGCGGGCTTGGTGGATTACGTGGCGGTGGATATCAAAAACAGACCGGAAAAATACGCCGAGACCGTGGGGGTGAAGGACTTCGATCTTGCCCCCGTGCGGGAAACGGTGGACTTTCTGCTCACCGGCGCGGTGGACTACGAATTCCGCACCACCGTGGTGCGGCAGTTCCACACCGTTTCCGACATCGAGGCGGCGGCGGAGTGGATCCGGGGCGCCCGGCGCTACTTTTTGCAAAACTTCGTGGACAGCGGCAACCTGCTCTCTCCCGGATTGACCGGCGTGGATGCGGAGGAAATGCGCCGCATGGCGGCGGCGGCGGGCAAGATCCTGCCCGACGTTGCCCTGCGGGGGGTGGAATAAGGCGGCGAAGGCGAAAATCTCACCAAATTGTGAACACAAAATATAGTAAGAATAACAAGATGTTGTGAAAAAAACCACAACATCTTGTGTTTTTGGGGTTGACAAGTATCAAAGGCTGTCGTATAATGATTCTCGCAGCCGTTTGGCGAGAAAGAATGATGCGGAGGAACAGATAATGTATTCGGTATTGAAGAGAGATGGCAAGATCGTTGATTTCGATCTGGAGAAGATCCGCAACGCCATCACCATGGCGTTTGACGCCTGCGATACCCAGTATCATCCCGACACCATTGATTTTCTGGTGTTAAAAGTTACGGCGGATTTTTCCGCCAAAGTGGAGAACGGCACCATTTCCGTGGAGAGCATTCAGGACAGTGTGGAATCCGTTCTCATCCGGGCGGGCTATGACGAGGTCGCCAAGGCGTACATCCTCTACCGCAGACAGCGGGAGAAGGTGCGCAACCTGAACAACACCCTGCTGGACTACAAGCAGATCGTGGACAACTACGTCCACGTGAACGACTGGCGCGTGAAGGAAAACTCCACCGTTTCCTATTCCGTGGGGGGACTGATCCTTTCCAACTCCGGCGCCATCACCGCCAACTATTGGCTCAGCGAGATCTA
>CAMPCJ010000111.1 GCA_946645685.1 uncultured Clostridia bacterium
AAGCTCCCGCTGAGGAAGCTCCCGCTGAGGAAGCTCCCGCTGAGGAAGCTCCCGCTGAGGAAGCTCCCGCCGCAGAAGAAACCGCTACCGAGGAATAAGAGTCGTTCCGTCGGGAAAGTCATTTTTCTCTCGCAAAACAGATTTTGCCGAAAGCCGTTGGTTTTCGGCAAAATTTTTACCTTGATTTCTTCTTTGCCTGCGCCATCAACTGTTTTTCCCTGCCTGACCTGCCTCGCAGAAAAATGCGAAGCAACGCCTTTTTGTCCGTCGGATAAAGCGGATAGAGGTAGTTTTCGTCCACACTGCGGCGGGAATACAGAAACAGAAGCGTCCAGGCGATCAGCCCCGCGATCAGTCCCCCTATCCCGCAGAAATGCACCAACAGGATCAGCGTCATCCGGCAAAACTTGATGCTGTAGCCCAACTCATAATTGGTGGGAACGTAGTTGGCGATCCCCGTAAACGCGGAGTAAAGAATGGTCTGGGGCACGAACCAGCCGCTTTTCACCGCAAAATCTCCCAAAAGCAGTCCGCCAATGACGGAAAAGGAATTGGACAAGGTGTCCGGCGTGTTCAACGAAGCCATTCGCAGACCGTCGAGCGCCACTTCGATGAGAAGAAACTGCAGGTAAAGGGGTACGGAGAATTCTTCCTGCGCCAAAAGAAAGCGCAGAGAAGAGGGCACCATTTCTCCGTGTTCCGCCACCAAAAGCCAAATGGGAATGAGGATCACGGACGCGGCGAAGACCAGGATCCGCACGATCTTCAAATAACTTGCGGTCACCGGGGGAAAATAATAATCGTCCGCTTCTTCAAAAAAATCGAAGAAGCTTTCCGGCAGCAGCATTACGGAAGGGGAGTTGTCGCAGATCAAGGCGATTTTACCTTCCATCAAGTTGGCGGCCACCACGTCCGGGCGCTCGGTGAAGCGCACCCGGGGAAAGGGGTTGAACAGCGCCAGCTTCTTTTGAGGATAAAGGATGTCCGCCAGCGTTTCCTGGGTCATGGAGAGGGCGGGAACATCTGCTTCCCGGAGACGGCGGCGGATCTGCTCCAGCACCTTTTCCTTGCCCGTATCGGCAAGGTAGGTCACGATCACTTCGCCGGGGATGACCCGCCCCACGGTAAAGCGCTCTGTCCGCAGCGCGCTGGTCCTCAGATACCGGCGGATCAGCACCAGGCTTGCCACGGCGTTTTCATTGAAGCCTAAATGCGGCCCCCGCAGCGTTCGATCTTTTTCGGGCTCCTGAATGCCCCTGGTGGCATAGCTCCGCACATCCAGAACGAGGTAGTGATCAAAGCCCCGGCAGGTGAGAACGGCGACGCCCCGAAGTACCTCTCCGGCGGCTTCCTGCGCGGTATTGACCTCTTTTAAGTCCGCGAAGGGAACGTGCGCCTCTCCGTAGGAAAGCAGCGTCTCCCGGTCGGGCGCGGGCGCCGGCGCATCCTTTAGCGCCAGGTGAAGCCGCTGCAGGGCGGCGTTATCCACAAAACCGTTGATGCAGTAATAGGCGCCCGGCACCGTACCCAGCGTGATACGCCTGCGGATCAGGTCGCACACCCGATCTCCCGCCAGCGCCCGGAATAAGGCACGATCGGGATCCATTTCCCCTTTTTTCACTCATTTCCCCTCCTTTTGGGATTATTCTTTTCGGAAAGGAAGATTGCTATGCGTTTTAAGTCCCGGAGACTTTTTTCCCTGCTTCTGATTTTGGCGTTGTTTCTTTCCGTCGCGCCTTCCGCTTCAGCCGTATCGTTCAACGTGACGGTCGAGGCGGGCCCTCACGGATCGGTGATCCCCGCCCAGTCCGGTTTGCGCATAGAAGAAGGACAGACGGTGCATGTCGCGGCGAGCCCAGACAGCGGCTATCGCTTTGACCACTGGGAAGTGAACGATTCCGGAAAGCGGGATTGTGAAAAACAAACGTGGGAATACGCCGTTACCGGGGACGTTACTTTGAAAGCCTATTTCGTTGAGGACGTGTATACCGTGACCGTCCGTTGGGAAGACCACGCGGGCGGCGAGATCAACCTGCCGGGTCTTTCCGGGCAGTTTGCTCCGGGAAGCAAAGTCACTTTGACGTTGACGCCCTATGACGGCTTGACCTTTTCCAAATGGTCCAGCGGCGACGTGACGTTGGAAAACGCTTCCTCCCTCACCACGTCTTTTATCATGCCGGAAAAGGACGTGACCGTTTACGCTTCCTCGGAACTGAATACCTACCATTTTACCGTATCCGCCGCCGGCGGCAGGGTCGTGGTGCAGGGCAAGGAGCCGGATGCGAACGGGCAGTATACCTGCAAATACGGAGAAGAGATCGAGGTGGAAGCCGTACCGGCGGGGGAATACTTGTTCAGCAGCTGGATCGGCACCAACGACGTGGACATCACCGCCCCGGAGAGCGAATCCACCACGGTGATCTGTCCCGCGTCCGATTTTTCTCTCCGGGCGCAGTTTGCTTCTTCTCTGAAAACGCTCACCATTACCTCCACGGAGGGCGGCACCGTATCCCCTCAGGAAGGGGAGCTGCGCATGGGCGTGGATACGTATATGGAACTGCTTGCCGTTCCGGAGGAGGGCTATGCATTTTCCAGGTGGGAATGCAGCGTCGGAGAGGGCTTTTTCAATGATCCGAAGAATCCTTCGTCGCTGTTTACCATGCCGGATTCCAATTGTACCATCACCGCCGTTTTCATCAAAGGGGGCTATCGTCTTACGCTGCTTCCTACGGTGGGCGGCAGGGTGAATGAAGACGTGATCGGCAATTACGAAATGGGAGAGCAGATCTCGGTGATCGCCACCCCGGAGGAAGGCTATGAATTCGTTCGGTGGGAGAGCGACGCGGACGGCGTCGTTTGGGACGCGTCCGCTCCGGAGACGGTGGTCACCATGCCCGGGGAGGACGTGAAGGTCACGGCGGTTTTTGCCCTGCGGGGCGGCGCGCTGCCTTCCAATCCCGGTGAAAACGGGGATAGCACGCCCAAGCGCACTTCTTTTCCTTGGGGATTGTTCATCGCGTTTTTCATCCTGTCCGGGATCGCCATCGCCCTGATCGTGATCCGAGAGCGATTCAACCTGTCCTATCGCTATCTTTTCAGAAAATGGATCCGTTTCCGTGCCGGAGCGGCGGAACCTCCGGAGGGCGCCCGGCAGCCGGAAGCGCCGGAGGAACGGGAGAAGACAAAAGATCCGGAATAAGGCAAAGGTAAAGCAGGCGGCGTGTGTTCTTTGGAACACACGCCGCCT
>CAMPCJ010000112.1 GCA_946645685.1 uncultured Clostridia bacterium
GGGGGTCCCACAGAGCGGCGCCCGGCACGGTGAGGGTGACTTCCTCCGCACGGGCAAATTCCTCCTCCGCCACGACTTCTTCTCCCAAAAGCACCCGCTGGCGCAGTTTTGTGCCGCTCTCGCCCCAATAGGCGATACGGCTGGTCACAGTGCCGGTAAAGCGCACGGAAGAAACTTCCTCTGCCGTGCAGTCCGGCGCCAGCGCCACTTCCGGCGGGACTTTCGGCATGGCAAAAACGTCCGCCATGGACGTGGGCTCCCGCAGCTCCAGGGAAACCTCCCGGTAGAGCCCCGCGTAGGTGAGATAATCCACCACGTAGCCGAAGGGGGGCTGATCCAGACTTTCCCGGCTGTCCAATTCCAACACCAGGGAAAGATCCTCCCCGGGCGTCATATAGGGCGTCAGTTCCACCCGCAGGGCGGTGTAGCCGCAAGCGTGGGTCGCCGCCTTTTTCCCGTTGACCCAGACGGTCAAATGCTGAGCGGCGCCGTCGATCTTCAAAAAGAGCCGCTTGCCCGCAATGGCTTTCGGCACGGCGATGATCCGGCGGTAGCCCGCGCGGAATTGGTAGATCTCCTCCGAGAAATAAGAAAAAGGCGTCGTGACGCCGCAGTGAGGCAGATCCACTTCCTCGAATCTCCCTTTGCCTGCCAGAAACGCCTCGTCGAAGTCACGCGTAAATTCCCAGCCGTGATTCAACGGTATTTTTGTCGTCATTTCCGCGAAATCCTTTCTTGTTCCTTTTTCCCCATTGTAACATACGCCCCGAAAAAAGGCAACGCATAAAAAAACGGTACTCCGCAAAATGCGGAGTACCGTTTTAAAGATCAGTGCTTACTGCTGAGGATTTGCAGGGTTTTGGGGAGCCTGATAGGGCTGCTGGGGCGCCTGCTGATAGGGTTGCTGAGGAGCCTGGTAAGGCTGCTGATAGGGCTGCTGAGGCGCCTGGTAAGGCTGCTGCGCATAGGGCTGACCGCCGTAGGGTTGGCCGCCGTAAGGCTGCTGACCGTAGGGCTGCTGGGGCTGAGGCTCGGTAGCCATCTTGAACAGCGCCGCATAGGTCAGACCCATGAAGACGTTCTTGAAGAGAAGGACCACCAAAAGAAAGGCGACCAGGACGATGCCGAACAGGAACCCGAGGTAGGGGATCGCGGTCAGCGCGGTGAGGATGCCGGTGACCAAGCCGACGGCGACGCCGAAGACGAAATCAGCCAGGAAGATCTGTCCCTTTTTGCCCCGGGTCAGACGAACGGACTTCCGCAGGGCTTCGGTAGCGGAGATCTTTTCATCGGTAATGAGAAGATACTCCACAAAGGAGTAGGACAGGGTCTTGATGTAAGCAAAAACCATAAGACCGATGAACGTCAGGATCGCCAGAGCGGAGCCGATGCCGAATCCCACGCCGTCGCCGGATCGGGACATCAGGCTGAAG
Organism: uncultured Clostridia bacterium; assembly: GCA_946645685.1. Lineage (GTDB taxonomy): Bacteria > Bacillota > Clostridia > Oscillospirales > SIG627 > RGIG5579. Next base: position 1,434 of record CAMPCJ010000112.1, read on the forward strand.
AAGGAGGGCAGAGCGAAGATCAGGAAAACGGCAAGAGCACCCACGCAGGCGATGATCACCCAAATGAAGCTCCACAGCATTTTCCAGGCGACCCCGCCCAGAACGCTCCAAAAACGCTTGAAGCCGGCGAACAGCTGATCGGAATTGACCTGCTTGCCGTCCAGCCCGTCGAGATAGACCTTCGCCATACCGACGCCCACCACCATGGTGAAGCAGGTGCCCACCAGGGACAGGGCGGGGAAGGTCAGTACGCTGGCGAACACGCCGATGACGCCAGCGAGAAGCGAAAGACCCCACAGACGGAAGGGCTTTTTCGCCAATACGGAAATTGCGCGCTTGTATGCTTGAATAAACACAGCCACGACCTCCAAATACATAAATTTTGACTGCCGGAACAGCCGTTTGACCCCTCCTGACAGTTTAATATCATTATATGGAGTCAGGGGAAGAATGTCAAGGAACAATCGGCTTTTTTTGCCTTTTTTTCCGGAAAGACCCCTTTTCTGAAACCTTTTGTTTTCCACGGCAAAGCCCGCTCCTTCTTTTTTTCGGAAAACTGTCAAAACGGCTTGCTTTTTTTGGGGTTAGGCGTATAATTTGGGGTAGAAAGCAGTTGGCTTTTGCCGACGGAAAGGGCGTTTTATGTTGAAAAAAATCGCATCCGGCATCTGCGCGGGCATTCTCATCACCATCGGAGGCTCCGTGTATTTGGCTTGTGAAAACAAGGTGGTGGGCGCCGTCCTCTTCACCGTGGCACTGTTGTGCATCTGCATCAAGGGCTATTCCCTCTATACCGGCAGGATCGGCTTCGGAACGGAGACCCACGACAAGGAGTTCTTTTCCGGGCTGCTTCTGGGGCTGTTGGGCAACGCCGTGGGCACCATCGCGGGGGGATACGCCATCCGCGCCGCTCTGCCCAAGCTGGGAGCCGCCGCCGCCGCTCTTTGCCAGACCAAGCTGGATACCCAGACCTTTCCCATGACTCTTTTGCGGGGCGTGTTCTGCGGCGTTCTGATGTACCTTGCCGTGAGCATTTACAAGGAGAAGGACAAGCTCATCGGCGTCATTTTCTGTATCCCCGTGTTTATTCTGGCGGGATTTGAACACTCCATCGCGGATCTGTTTTACTTTGCCGCCTCGGGCATCGTGTCTTTGCCCGCCTGCGGCTTTGTGTGGACGGTGATCCTGGGCAACACCCTGGGCGCTGTCATCCTGCCCCTGCTGTTCCCCAAAAAAGCGTAAAGATCAGACGCTTGACAAGAACGGGGCTCTCCGTACAGGAGAGCCCCGTTCTGTTCTGCCTATGCCGCGCCGCTTGCCGCTGCTCGATCAGTTTATTCCGCGTCTTCGTCGCTTCCTGCTTGCGGGCGTTTTCCAGCACGCGCTTTAAGGGAGCGGTGGATTCCAAGTCGAGCAGCCGTTTGTCCGCAGCGGTGATCTGCTTGTTCAATTTATCCGCCGCCTGCCGCAAAGCCGCGAGCTTCTCCGTGGTGCGCTGACCACGCTTCTCCCCGAAGGTGTAGTCGTAGATCTCCGCTCTGGTGGCTTCAAGCTGCGCCTGGTTGCGGTCAAGTGAGCGCACCATCGCCTGGTAGCTCTTCAACGCCGCCCGGTCTTTCTCCGACGTGGCGACGGAAGCAAGGGCGGAAGCAAGGGTGGAGCGCACGGAGCCGGATTCTTCTTCGGCGGTTACGGAACGCTGGAAGC
>CAMPCJ010000113.1 GCA_946645685.1 uncultured Clostridia bacterium
AAAAAGGGAGAACCGCTCCCTGCTTTTCCGAAAAAGCCGTTTTCACCGGTTTTCTTATTTTTCTTTAACCGAGGACGGCTGTTTGCCTATGAAAGACAAAAAAAGACGCTCTTTATATTTTATTCACATTTTTTTGGTATAGTGAAAAAAACGGATCACCATAAATATGGAAGGGAAGGTATATGATGAATAGATCCTTTTTTCGCCGCGCCGCCACTCTGCTTCTGGCGCTGGCCCTGTTTGCTTTGAGCGCCTGCGGCTCCGCCGCGCCCAAGACGACCACGCCCGCCGCCGGTCAGACGCAGACCGCCGCGACTCCGTCAAAGCCCGAAAAAACCTACGCCGTGGATCAGCCCTATACCCGCGCCATGCTGGAGGAGATCCCCGTGGCTTCCGCTGAGAATACCTCCGACGAGCTCCGCGCCATCTGTCTGTCCTTTGCCCGGATGCAGGGCACCATTCCCTGGATCTCCGCCAACAACATCAATTATCTGCTGGACAGCGGGCTGTATCTGAAATTCAAAAAGGGAACGGTGTACGGCGGATGTCCTTACACCAACGTCGGATCCAATCTTTACACCTTTATGGATTTTGTGGATGAAGAGACCGGGCTTCTGGATGAAACCGCCGCGTCTCACGTGGGGGATCTTCTGGGCAATAACTGCTGCACCGCGCTGTTCTGGGCGTGGGCGCGGGTCTCCTCTTCCATCACCTTTACCCACACCCAGGGATTGGTCCCGAGGACCGGGGTGATCCCCCTGGGCGATTACCGCATCGACCGGGATCTCCACAACTTTGCGGAGACCACCACCGAGGAGATCTGTCAGGAAAACGGCGAGCAGAAAATGTATGAGTGCTATGCGCAGCTTCTCCTTGCCGACGGTATGGTGGTGAACAACCAGCGCGGCGGCTCCAACGACCGCCATCACGTCATGATGGTCTCCCAGCTTCCCCACGTGGTGCGGGACGCTTCCGGCGCCATCGATCCCGCGGAGAGCTACATCATTTTCGTGGAGCAGGACGAGATCATCCGTCCCTATACCCTGGAAAACGGGCTGAGCCTTCAGTGCGAAGGGCACATCGATTCCAAGTACAGCTTCCAGAATCTGTTCAAGACGGGGTATATTCCCTTTACCATCCCGGAACTGGTGGATCCTTCCTCCGTGCAAAAAGCCTCTGTGAGTTTTTCCTATGAAAACGGCGAGAGCGTTGCGGTGAAGGATTTCCTTGCCGCGACCGTTTCTTCCAACTACGCCCTGTCCCGGCTGATCGTCAAGGTGACGGACAGCGCGGGCACCGTCACGGACTATTCCGCCTACGTTCCCGGCGTCGCGCATTACAGTGTGCAGCTCGGCGACCGGTTGATGTCCTTCAACCGCAAGGTGGGCAAGGGGACGTTTCAGGTGGACGTTTCCGTACTGGTCGGCAGCGGCGAGACCCTGCCCCTGTTCCACGGAACGCTGATAGGCGAATAATGGCAGATCGGTCGGCGCCGGAGCGTGAAAGCGCTCCGGCGCCTTCCTTTTTTCGCGGAAAAGACGGGTGTTTTTCACTTGATTTTATTGACTTTTTCCACGATTTTTGATAAACTTCTACCGTCTATTTATTTTTTCGCTTTTCCCGGATCCCAGTGGGGAAAAGCGGCTGATTTTTCCGAAGGAGCAGGCAATGATCATCACCGAGTTTTTGGAGCGTAACGCAAGGCTCTACGGACAGGAAGTCGCCCTGGTGGAGCTGAATCCCACCGAGGAGAGAGATCGCGGGGTCACCTGGCGGGATTTCAATCTGATCGAATCCTCCGCCTCCGCGCCTTACCGGCGGGAAATGACCTGGCGGGACTTTGACCGCCGCGCCAACCGCTTTGCCAATCTTTTGCTGAGCCGGGGCGTAGCCAAGGGCACCAAGGTGGGCATTCTTTTGATGAACTGTCTGGAATGGCTGCCCCTGTATTTCGGCGTTCTCAAAGCCGGGTGCATCGCCGTGCCCATGAACTTCCGCTATTCCGGGGACGAGATCCGCTACTGCCTGGATCTGGCGGACGTGGAGATCCTGATCTTCGGGCCGGAATTCGTCAGCCGCGTAACGCCCATCGTGCCGGAATTAGACCGGGTACACACCTTCTTCTACGTGGGGAAGGATCATCCGGACTACGCCGAGGACTGCTGGACGCTTATGGGCTTCTGTTCTTCCTCTCTTCCTCCGGTGGAGTTGACGGAAGACGACTATGCCGCCATTTATTTTTCCTCCGGCACCACCGGTTTTCCCAAGGCGATCCTTCACGATCACCGGGGGCTGACCTGTTCCTGCCGCACGGAACAGCATCACCACCATCAGAGCCGGGAGGACGTGTTTTTGTGCATCCCGCCCCTGTATCATACCGGCGCGAAAATGCACTGGTTCGGCTCCCTGCTTTCCGGCAGCCGCGCGGTGCTGCTGCGTGGGGTGAAGCCTCAGTGGATCCTGCGCGCCGTTACGGAAGAAAAATGCACCATCGTGTGGCTTCTGGTGCCGTGGGCGCAGGATCTTCTGGACGCCATTGATTCCGGGAAGATCGACCTTTCCCATTATTACCTGGATCAGTGGCGCTTGATGCACATCGGCGCGCAGCCCGTGCCGCCTTCCCTGATCGCCCGGTGGAGGAAGGTCTTTCCCCATCATCAGTACGATACCAATTACGGCCTGTCCGAGTCCCTGGGACCGGGCTGCGTCCATTTGGGTGTGAAGAACATTCACAAGGTGGGCGCCATCGGAAAGGCGGGCTTCCTATGGGAGACCCGGATCGCCGATGAAAAGGGCGCGGACGTGTCCCCCGGGGAAGTGGGCGAGCTTTGCGTCCGCGGTCCCGGCGTGATGAAATGCTATTATAAGAATCCGGAAGCCACCGCGGAGGTTTTGAAAGACGGATGGCTCTTTACCGGCGATATGGCGCGGGAAGACGAAGACGGCTTTATTTACCTGGTGGATCGGAAGAAGGACGTCATCATCTCCGGCGGGGAGAACCTCTATCCCGTGCAGATCGAGGATTTTCTCCGGGCGTATGACAAGATCAAGGACGTGGCGGTCATCGGACTGCCGGACGCCCGCCTGGGCGAGATCGCCGC
>CAMPCJ010000114.1 GCA_946645685.1 uncultured Clostridia bacterium
TCCATTTCGCCGCGGAGGGTCGCTTCCGCCGCCCGGGCTTTTGCCTCGTCCGGGGCGGTGACGGTGATATAGACCTTGATCTTGGGCTCCGTGCCGGAGGGACGGACGATGACGGAATAATCCTTCGTCACAAATTTCAGCACGTCGGCGGGGGGAAGGCCGTCGATGCCGGCGGCAAAATCCAGGAATTTTTCCACCTTCTGCCCGGCGAGGGCGGGAATGCCGCTCCGCAGGGACGTCATGATCTCCTTCATCCGCTGCATCCCGGCGGATCCGTCGAACTGGTAGGCGTAGACCGTATTCAGGCAGTAGCCGTATTCCTCGTAGATCCGGGAAAGGCGATCCAACAGGGAGATCCCCCGGGTCTTGTAATAGGCGAACATTTCGCAGATCATCAAGGAAGCGTCCACCGCGTCCTTGTCCCGCACGTAGGGGCCGGTGAGGTAGCCGTAGGACTCCTCATACCCCAAAAGGTACGCGTCCGCCCTGCCCTCCTTCTCCAGACCGGCGATCACGTCCCCGATGTACTTAAAGCCCGTGAGGACGTTTTTGGTGGTCACGCCGTAGCGGGCGGCGATCTTCTCCCCCAGATCCGTGGTGACGATGGTCTTGACGAAGACGGGGTCGGCGGGCATTTTGCCGTGCTTTGTCCGCTGGGAGCAGATGAAGTCCAGCAGCAGAACGCCCACGTTGTTGCCGCTGATCAGTTCGTAGCCGCTCCCGCTCCGGACGGCGATGCCGCAGCGGTCGCAGTCGGGGTCGGTGGCGATGAGCAGATCCGCCCCGGTCTTCTCACAGTAGGAAAGCCCCAATTCCATGGCTTCCCGGATCTCCGGGTTGGGATAGGGACAGGTGGGGAAATGCCCGTCGGGCGCCTCCTGCTCCTTCACCACGGTGACGTTGGTAAAGCCGCTCTCCCGCAAAATGCGGGTGACGGGGACAAGTCCCGCGCCGTTGAGGGGCGTGTAGACCACCGCCACGCTTCGATCCACCTCGTCCCCGAAGAGAACGGACTCCTCCTTGACCCGCTCTATGAAGGCGGTGAGCATTTCCTCCCCGATCAGACGGATCTTCCCCGCCCGGACGGCTTCGTCAAAGGGCATGGAGCAAACGTCCCGGAAGGGGTCGGTGCGGTCGATGTTTTGCTGGATCTCCACGGCGGCGTCGGCGGTGATCTGACAGCCGTCGGGCCCGTACGCCTTATACCCGTTGTACTGCGACGGGTTGTGGGAGGCGGTGATCATCACGCCCCCGGAGGTGTGAAGCTGACGGACGGCGAAGGATACCAGCGGCACGGGCGACAAAACCGGATATAAATGGACGGTGACGCCGCACGCGGCGAACACGCAGGCGGCGGTGCGGGCGAACAGATCGCTGTTGATCCGGGAATCGTAGCCGATGGCGATGGAGGGTGCTGGGAAATGAGCGGTGAGATACCGCGCCATCCCCTGGCTGGCGCAGCCCACGGTATAGACGTTCATCCGGTTGGTGCCGGCGCCCAGGATGCCCCGGATCCCGGCGGTGCCGAAGGCGAGATCCCGGTAGAAGGCGTCCTCCCGGGCTTTTTCATCCATGGCGGCAAGCTCCGCCGCAAGAGCCGGCTCCTTGACGCCGGTCAGCCATTTCTGATACTTTTCCTGATAGTTCATTGCTCTCTCCTGACTTTTCGCGATTTATACCGGCTCTGAAAAGGTGTCCGGCTTTTCCGGATCGAAGATCTCGCTCGCCCACATGAGGGTGATCAGATCCTCGCTCTCGGACAAATTGATGATGTTGTGGGTATACCCGGGCAGCATGTGGACGGCTTGGATGCGCTTTCCGCTGACGCGGAATTCCATCACCTCGTCGGTGCCGATCTTCCGCTCCTGAATGAGCGCCTCCCCCTTCACCACGATGAAGAACTCCCACTTGCTGTTGTGCCAATGCTGACCCTTGGTGATACCGGGTTTGGAAATATTCACGGAAAACTGCCCGTGATCCACGGTTTTCAAAAGCTCCGTGAAGGAGCCTCTGTCGTCACAGTTCATTTTCAGGTCGAACGCAACTTTTTCTTTCGGCAGATAGGACAGATACATCGCATACAGTTTTTTCTCAAAACTGCCGTTCGGGATCGACGGCATGATCAGCGTTTTCGGCTGATCCCGGAACCGCTCCAGGCACGAAACGATATAGCCCAGCGTCGCCTTGTGGGTGACGGGGGCGGCGCAGTACCGTCCGTCATCCCGAAGAGTTGTCTTCACGCCGTCAAATTCGCAGTGATGCTCCTTCCCTTCCAGGGCGTCCAGCATTTCCTCCACCAGATCGTCGATGAACAAAAGCTCCAGCTCCACCGACGGGTCGTTGACGGTCAGGGGCAGGTCGTGGGCGACGTTGTAGCAAAAGGTGCCCACGGCGCTGTTGTAGTTGGGGCGGATCCACTTTCCCGCCAGGTTGGGGAAGCGGTAGACCAACACCTTGGCGCCGGTTTCGGCGGCGTACCGGAAGAACAGCTCCTCCCCGTCTTTTTTGGACAAGCCGTATGCCGAGCCGGCGTATCGCCCCTCGAGGGTCGCCTGAATGGAGGAGGAAAGCATCACGGGACAGGTGTTGTGATGCTTTTTCAAGGTTTGAAGCAGCGTAGAAGCGAATCCGAAATTGCCCGCCCGGAACTCCGCGGGATCCTTCGGCCGGTTGACACCGGCAAGATTGAACACGAAGTCGCAATCGGCGCAGGCGGCGTCCAGCTCCTCCGGGGCGGAATCCAGATCGTAGGGAAATATCTCATCCACGGACAAAAGCGGACGGGTGCGGTTCTTGCCGTCCCGGATGTTTTTCAGGTTTTCCACCAGATTTTTGCCCACAAAGCCGGCGCTGCCGGTGACCAGGATCTTCATACGTCTTTTCTCCAGACCATTTTATTCACCACGCCCACGTAGCTCTGGATGATCTTCACCACCTTGTCGGAAACATTCTCGTCCACATAATCCGGCACGGGAATGCCGTTATCGCCGTTCTTGACCATCTCCACCGCCGTATCCACCGCCTGAAGAAGCCCGGTGGTATCGATGCCGGACAGGATGAAGCA
>CAMPCJ010000115.1 GCA_946645685.1 uncultured Clostridia bacterium
GAGGATCACGTCCCAGCCCTCCATACGGACGACGACCTTGACGCCGGCGGCGCTTTCCGTTTCCGGACATTCCTCCGTCCGGGCAAAGTAGAAGGCGTCGTCGCCCTCGTCGCCCCGGATCCAGCCGGCGTACTCAAAAGCGGGAGGGCCGCCGAAGCCGCCGGCTTGGGTCACAAAATACACGTCCTGCTCCGCATCGTAGCGGATGAAGCTCAACGTATTCGCCTTTGCCGCGGGGACGATCTCTTCCTCAAAGAAGCCGAGAGGCGCGTCGTTCCACCACTCTCTATAGTACGCTTCAAACTCCTCCGGGGAAGCGACGGCGGTATCGCCCTCCTGGAAGAGGGTGGGATCCTGCGACGCCAGCCAGTTGCCGAAGGAGCTGCCCACAAACTCGCGGAAAATGCCGTAGAAATAATTGTTTACATAATCCGCCGTGCGTTTTTCCCGGTCAAAGCGATCTTCCTCCGTGGGGTCGCCGGGCTGAGGATCCGGCTCGGGATCATAGGTTTCCGGGAAAGCGGTGATCTTTTCGTAGGCGTCCTCCACCATTCTGCCGTCTTCCACGTGAAGATCAACGCGGATCCCCTCCTCTCCGAAGAAAAGATTTCCGTTCTCTTCTCCGGTGACGACCACGTAGTAGAAGGAGCCGCCGTTTCCGTCTTCCCGGGCGATCCAGCCCTGGTAAAAGTAGTTGGGAATATCACCCATGCCGCATTCGCTGGCACGGAAGGTATTCGTATCCTTGTCATAGGTGAGAGCGCCGGTCTCCCCGGCGTACACGGCGGGAAGAAATTCATTTTCAAAGAAATCCCGGGGGGTCTCGAAGCTGCGTTCAAACAGCTCTTCGAGTTGATGCGGCGTCAGGACGGCAACGCCCTCCTCCGTCACGGTCTCGGGCATTTCGCTTCTCGCCATTTGATTCAGGTCGTTTGCGATATTGGCTTTCAGAAGCTCGTCCCGCCAACCCTCCAGAAAGTCGGCGACGACCCTGCCCCAAAGGAATTCGAAGGTGCGGGGCGCGGGAGCGGGATCTTCCGTGGGATCGTCGGTGCGATCCATGGTATCGAGGGCGGGCAGTTCAGCCAATTCCTTCCGCTCCACCAATTCCACCCCGGTGGAAGCGGCGCGCAGGGTGACGGCATAGCCGTCTGGCCCGAGAATGGGCGCCTCCCCCTCAAAGCCGTGGTGCTTGACAAAATAGAAGGTGCCGGCGCCGTTGCCCTGATCCACAAAGCCGTAGTAGAGGAAAGAGGACGCATAATGAGCGGAGTCGCCCCTGCTTACGATGAGGTATTCCCCCGTCTCCTCGTTGTACGCGGGGATCTCGCCCAGGCCTTCGCCTTTTTTCAAGCCGGGAAGGATCTCCTCCTCCACAAAGCCGTTGTAGGCGGGAAACGTGTCGGAAAACGCCGTTTCAAGCTGGCTCTGATCCAAAAGCATATAAGACGTGTCGTCCCGGTGCTGCACCAGGTCGGGCGCGGCAATGCCGGCAAGGTGGATGAGGCCGTCCTGCCACAGGGTATCCACCCCGTCATAGAAATACATCGTGGTGAAACGCGCCGTTTCAAAGAGCGCGCGGTACCCTTCTTCGGTAAGGGCGTTTTCCCCCTCATCAAAGAAGACGGGAGGCAGCTCCGCGCCCTCGGCGAACACAGCCAAAGGCAGGGTCGCCGTCAGCATCAGCGCCGCCAGAACGAGGGCGAGAATGGAACGGAAGGTCTTTTTCATACTCTTGCTCCTTTCAAAAATCGGGGTGGGTAAGGAAAAAACAACGCGGCGACAGGATCTGTCGCCGCGGAAAGTGCCTTAGCTGATACCGAGGCGATCCTGCAGGAAGTTCAATACGATCTTGGTGTTTCTTTCGTGATCCGCCGCGGAGGGATGGCGGTTGTCGGCGCCGGAGCCGCTGCCGTTCTGCCCGTAGGACATTTGCAGAAGGTAGATCCCGTTCGCCTCTCCTCCCAGCTTTTGCTGGATCATTTCCATTTCGGTATGCATGTGATACCGGTTCATCATGCCGTAAGTCCAGACGATGGGCACGTCGGTCCCGTAAATGGCGCGAATGTTCTTCAAAAACGCCACGCCCTCCTCCACAAAGTTGCCGGCGGCGGATTTTGCGTCGCTGGTGCCCAGACAGATGATCACCGCGTCGGGGGCGCGATCCGGGGTATAGGGGGTATCGTCCCGGTAGCCGTTCAGGCGGGGGAAGAGCTGGGGCATCGTCAACCCGTCCTTGGAGGGGACGGCGGCGTAGACGCCGATGCTGCCCCGGGCGGTATCGTTATAATCCGCGTCCAGAGCCATGGCGGTGAGATACGGCACGGCAGCGGAGGCGGAGGTCTCGTTGGCGAAGGCGCTGGAGTTGGCGGAATTGCCCAGGGCGCCGCCGCCGCACCAGATGGAGTCGCCGATGAATTCCAGGTACAGAGGCCGCGGGGCGTTATCCGCCCGGAGAATGGTGCCCTCCAGATGGACGGCGGTGAAGTTGCAGTAGTTCCCCGCAGCCGTGCCGATCTGCCCGTCCTTGAGAACGCGGATCACGTGCGTGCCCGCCTCAAGGTCGCGCACCACGGTCTTTTTTTCGGTGCGGGCGCTGATGGCGAAGCGGTTGGAAACGGGCTCCCCGTCCACGATGACCTTGATATAATTCTGATAATTGGTGTCTATGGAAAAGGCGAAATCCGTCCCTTCGGTCTCAAACTTGACCTCGAAGCCGGAGCAGGGCCAATCCGCGGTGAGGGCGCCGTCCGCAAAGTGGCTTCTTTCGCCCAGGACGCGAATATCATCCTGAATGTCGCTCAACGGATAATCCGCCAGCTGATATTTTTTCCTGGCAGGGACCGACGGCGCGGCGGTTTCGGAAACTATCTCCGTTTCCGCCGTCGGCTTTTCGCCGGCGCAAGCGACCAGGGAAAACAGCATGACCACTGCCAGGAGGCATGCCGTAAAACGCCCCATTTTGTTCATAACTTTTCTCTCCTATAGATTTAATCTGGGTCGGTGTGACCGATGAATCAAAGTCC
>CAMPCJ010000116.1 GCA_946645685.1 uncultured Clostridia bacterium
AGAAGGCGGACAAGGCGGCTGTTCCGGCTTTGCTTTTGGATTTCCTGCACGAGATCGACCGGCTCCGCGCCCCCGCCAATATCCCCTTTGCCCTGGGCGGCACGGACGAGAGCGGGCGGGATCTCGTCAATGAATTGTCCTATTTACTGCTGGACGCCTACCGGAAAGCCGGCACCAGCTGCACCAAGCTCCACCTGCTCATATCCAAAGCCACCCCCCGGGACATTGTGGAAAACGGCCTTGCCGCCGTGCGGGAAGGGAACAACAGCATCGTGTTTATGGATGACGGCACGGTCATTCGCTCTCTGGAGCTTTTGGGAGAGGATCACCGGGACGCCGTAAACTACCACGTGGTGGGCTGCTATGAATGCGGCGGAAACGGTGAGATCACCTGCTCCTGCGGCACCCGTATGAATTTGGCGAAGGCGCTGGAAATGGCGCTCTTTTCCGGGGTGGATCTTCTCACCGGCAAGCAGATCGGGCTTGCCAACGATGGCGCTTTCCCCACTTTTGACGACCTGTTCCGGGAATACCTGCGCCAGGTGGCGTGGGCGGTGGATCGGGGGATGTACGCCACGGATCTGTGCGAATCCCATTACGGCTTGCTCCACGCCGCGCCCGTTTTTTCCGCCACCTACGTTTCCGCTTTGGAAAACGGGGGCGATCTGTACTGTGACCACAGCGCCAAATATCCCAATTCCTCCGTGGACGCCGTCGGGCTCGCCACCGCCGTGGATTCCCTTGCCGCCATCCGCAAGCTGGTCTATGAAGACAAGACCATGACCCTGGACGAGCTGCGGGACATTTTGAAAAACAACTGGGAAGGGCACGAAGTTTTGCGCCTCACCGTGAAGAACAAGTTTCCCAAGTACGGGATGGGGGACCGGGAAACGGACGCCCTCGCCAAAAAGACCGTGGATGCCCTCGCCGCGCAGATCAACGGCCATCCCAACAAAAAAGGCGGCGTTTACCGCCTGGGTCTGTTCTCCATCGACTGGCGGTGGAAGTACGGCACCCTCACCGGCGCCTCCGCCGATGGGAGACTGGCAGGGGAGACGGTCTCTCAGAACACCGGCGCCACCTTCGGTGCCGACCGGAACGGCGCCACCGCTCATCTGTTGTCCGTGGCGAGCCTGGACGGGACCCGCACGCCCAACGGCGCCATCGTGGATCTGGATCTCCACGCCTCCGCCGTCCGGGGCGAAAACGGGCTCAACGCCATGACCGCTTCTTTGTACGCCTTCTTTGCCCTGGGGGGCTTCTGCGTCCACTACAACGTGCTGGATACCGAAACGCTGAAGAAAGCCAAGGCGGATCCCGAGGCGTTTCCCAATCTCCAGGTGCGCCTGTGCGGCTGGAACGTTCTGTTCTCCTCCCTTTCCGAAAAGGAAAAAGAGGAGTTCATCGCCCGGTCGGAAAGCGCGGGCATGAGCGCATGAAAGGCAGGATAAGCGGCATCAAGCGGATGGAGATCCACGACGGGGACGGACTGCGCACCACGGTCTTTTTCAAGGGCTGCCCCTTGAAGTGCCTGTGGTGCCATAACCCGGAGAGCATTTCCTTTGCCCCGCAGACGGCTTATTTTCGGGAGAAGTGCCGTCACTGCGGCACCTGCGGCGACGTTCACTCCGCCGAAACGGCGCCCCGCTGCCCCGTGAACGCCCTGATCACCTACGGCAGGGACGTGGAGCCGGAGGAGCTGGTGGAGGAAGTGATGCGGGACGAAGCGTTCTTCCGCGCGGGGAACGGAGGCGTCACCCTGTCCGGCGGCGAATGTCTGGCTCAGCCGGATTTTGCCGTGGCGGTCGCCCGCCTCTTCCGGGAGAGGGAGATCAGCGTTTACGTGGATACGAGCGGATTTGTGCCCCGGCAGACTCTGGAGCGGATCCTGCCCTACGCGGATAAGTTCCTCTATGACGTGAAAGCCGTCGATCCCGCCGTTCACCGCGCCTGCACCGGGCAGGACAACGCCCTCATTCTGGATAACCTGCGCTTTCTTTCGGAAAAGGGCGCCGCCATCGAGATCCGCATTCCCCTGGCGGTGGGATATAACGACGGGGAGATCCCCGCCATCGCCGCCCTTTTGAAGGATCTGCCCGGGATCGATAAGGTGAAGGTCCTGCAGGTCCACAACTTTGCCGGCTCCCGCTATGAAGCCCTGGGGATGGAGAATACCATGCCCCCCGCCCGCACCACGCCTCAGGACGTGGCAAAAGCGGTGGAGATCCTCGCCGCAAGCGGACTTAACGCCGTCAACGGCATCATTTCGGATTAAAAGAGCGCCGCCGCTCCATTTTCTTTCACGGAAAAGAAAAAAACTCTTGCGTTTTTGTTTTTCCTGTGTTAGAATATGCGAGCACGCTGGTGTGGCTCAGTCGGTAGAGCAGCTGATTCGTAATCAGCAGGTCGCCGGTTCAAGTCCGGCCACCAGCTCCAGAAAAAAGCACTGCGCTCGCAGTGCTTTTTTCAATGATATCCGTTCCTGTCGGGACGGATGATATATGCTTCGCATATGATATACCCTGCGGGTATGATATACGCCTGCGGCGTATGAAGGAACGGATATTATATCATACAGACGCGAAGCGGCTGTATATCATGCCGTGCTCAGCACGGTATATCATATTGCCGTAAGGCAATATATCATTTGGGCTATTTCGTCAGTTTTTGAAGCCGCATTTTAATACAATCACCAACAGCCCTTGCAACCGTCATTTTGAGCCATTTTTGCCATTGGGCTATTTTGTTTGTTAATCCCAAAAGCAAGTTATACCTTCAGGTGTGACTTGCTTTTTCGATTTTTAGGAGAAGATTCGCCCGACGAAAAAATCGGGCTTACCGGAAGTCCGAAAGGATGATTTGTTTTATGTATTTGATTTAGCAGTTCTGCACGACGATACCAGCATCACGCGAATTGAAGTGCATTGATCGTTTAGTGTTTTGTATGTTACTTCGTTTATGTAGTTTGTTTTATATAGTAATTCAAGCCAATAGCCCGTTTCACTTGCC
>CAMPCJ010000117.1 GCA_946645685.1 uncultured Clostridia bacterium
ATCGAGACCCTGCGAGCAATGAGCCCGCTTTATGAGGATTATTTAAAAGGAAAGAAGAAATCGGTGATACTTGGCTGAAATTAAAATTGGACAAAGAGGTGTCCCTTATGTTTAAATTTATAACAAAAGAAACGTCCCTTTGTTATGCCTTATGTTTGGAGGAGAAAAATGTACAGTGAAAAAGTGATGGATCATTTTCAGAACCCGAGGAATGTTGGGGAGATTGAGAACGCGAGCGGAGTCGGGACGGTTGGCAATGCGAAGTGCGGCGATATAATGAGGATGTATCTGGATATTGATGAGAATGGCGTGATACAGGACTGCAAGTTCAAGACGTTCGGGTGCGGCGCGGCGGTCGCGACGAGCAGTATGGCGACGGAGCTGGTCAAGGGGAAGACGATTCAGGAGGCGCTGCTGGTTACGAATAAGGCGGTTATGGAGGCGCTGGACGGGCTGCCGGCGGTGAAGGTGCATTGTTCGCTGCTGGCGGAGGAGGCGATCCACGCGGCGCTGTGGGATTACGCAGAGAAGCACGGCGTTAAGATCGAAGGACTGGAAAAACCGAAAAACGACATCAGTGAAGGCGAAGAAGAGGAAGACTATTGATCAACGACACACATTTGCACACGGCGTTTTCACCGGATTCAAGCACGCCGCCCGAAGAGGTTATCAAGCGGGCGGTGTCTTTGCGCATGAGCGACATTTGCATCACGGATCACTATGATTATGATGTGACATACGGGAACTGGGCTTTTGATCCGGATGAATATTTTGAAGTGCTGACGCCGCTTAAGGAAAAATACAAAGATGACATCAATGTGCATATTGGCATCGAGGTGGGGATGCAGCCGCATCTGACCGGGCATTTTCGGGAGCTCTTTCGGAAGTATCCGTTTGAATATTCCATCGGGTCGGTTCACGTTCTGTTCGGGGACGATCCGTATTACCGCGACCGGTACGATATGACGGATGCGGAGTATTATCACGCCTATTTTGAATATTTGCTGGAATGCGTAAATGCCTGCGGAGGGCTGTTTGACGCGCTCGGGCATCTGGATTACGTGGTGCGGTACGGGTACGAGGGAACGAAGGAATATTCGTATGAGCGTTATGCGGAATTCATTGACCCGGTTCTGGACCGGATCATTGCGGACGGCACGGCGCTGGAAATAAATACCGGCGCGCTGAAGTACGGGCATGATTTTCTGCATCCGGCAGACGCGATCGTAAGAAAATATCTGGAAAAAGGCGGAAATGCATTTACCTTCGGATCGGACGCGCACCGGGGCGAAGACGTGGGGAGAGGCGCCGGGAAGACGGAAGATTATCTGAAAGCGTTCGGGACGCTGCGCAGCGCGGACGGGATTGTGTATAAATTGACAAATCGTTTGTAAAAATATGGTATTATTTTAGAAATAAAAGGCATTGTTTTTTTAAAAATGCGTCATTATAATGGTATACGGTTTAAAAGAACCAAATTGAACTAAAATGTATTTTATTATTAGGAGGAAAATTTCTATGGCAGTTAGAGTAGCAATCAACGGTTTCGGTCGTATTGGCCGTCTTGCTTTCAGACAGATGTTTGGTGCAGAAGGTTACGAAGTAGTTGCTATCAATGATCTTACTTCTCCGAAGATGCTTGCTCATCTTCTTAAGTATGACTCATCTCAGGGCAAGTATGCTCTGGCTGACAAAGTATCTGCTGATGAAGAAGCCGGCACGATCACCGTTGACGGAACAACCATCAAAATCTACAAAGAAGCTGACGCTGCAAACCTTCCCTGGGGAGAACTCAAAGTAGACGTCGTTCTTGAGTGCACAGGTTTCTATACCTCTAAGGCAAAAGCAGAAGCTCACATCAAAGCCGGCGCCCGCAAAGTCGTTATCTCCGCTCCGGCAGGAAATGATCTTCCTACTATCGTATATAATGTTAACCACAACGAGCTTAAGCCCGAAGATACCGTTATTTCCGCAGCATCCTGCACGACCAACTGCCTCGCTCCGATGGCTAAGGCCCTCAACGAGCTTGCTCCGATCAAATCCGGTATCATGCAGACCATCCACGCTTACACCGGCGACCAGATGACCCTTGACGGACCGCAGAGAAAAGGCGATCTCCGCAGATCCCGCGCAGCCGCTGTCAACATCGTTCCGAACAGCACCGGCGCTGCAAAAGCGATCGGCCTCGTTATCCCCGAGCTGAACGGCAAACTCATCGGCGCTGCACAGCGTGTTCCGACCCCGACCGGATCCACCACGATCCTCATCGCCGTCGTAGAAGGCACCGTTACCGTTGACGAGATCAACGCGAAGATGAAAGCATCCGCAAACGAATCCTTCGGCTACAACACCGACGAGATCGTATCTTCCGACATCATCGGCATGACCTACGGATCACTCTTCGATTCCACCCAGACCATGGTCCTTCCGCTTGACAACGGCACCACCCAGGTTCAGGTCGTATCCTGGTATGACAACGAGAACTCCTACACCAGCCAGATGGTCAGAACCATCAAATACTTCTCCGAGTTAGGCTGATCCCCCAAGCCAAGCGCAAATCTGGATTCATTCAACAATGGTCCGGTCCTTTCGGACCGGACCATTTATAACAAAGGGACGTTTCTTTTGTTATAAAATTAAACATAAGGGACAGATCTCTGACGGATTTGCAGCTTGATCATTTTTGAAAATGAAAAGAAACCGGAAGACAAATCAATAAAGTTGCAAAGGTATCCCTTTTGTTATAAAAATATAACAAAAGAAACGTCCCTTTGTTATAAGTGAGGTTAGACTATGCTGAATAAAAAAACAGTAGACGACATCAACGCAGCCGGCAAAAGAGTGCTTGTTCGCTGCGATTTTAATGTTCCGCTTAAGGATGGAAAGATCACCGATGAGAACCGCCTGACGGCTGCGCTTCCGACGATCCAGAAGCTTCTGAACGACGGCGGAAAAGTTATTCTCTGCTCACATCTTGGCAAACCGAAAG
>CAMPCJ010000118.1 GCA_946645685.1 uncultured Clostridia bacterium
TCAATGTAAACCCTATCATCAGAGTTTTGTAAAATTGCGGTAAAATGTAAACTGGTAACAGCTATTTCACATTATAATGGGTGAAACGGTATATTTCCAGAAGAATGATTGATACCACACAAAAAGCAGCGGGATCGCTCCCGCCGCTGACTTCTTTTATAGACGCATCATTTGGCTTTCTTAGGTTTCCTTTCGGGCAGTTCCGCACTCATCCCTTCCAGCAATTCCGCGATCAGATCCGCATCCTCAAATCGGTCGAATACGTGCATCAGCGTCTTTGAACCTTCGTAAGGGTAACGCAGCTCCGAGCCGGCAAGCAGTCTGTCTGACGTAGGCGTTCTCTTCAAAAACAGTTCCTGATCGCAAATGTCACCGATCAGCTTTCCGGTGAGGTATACAAGGTATCCGCCCATCATGGGCTTTATGACAAGATCCCCCGCCGGAGAAAAGCACTCCCGAACGTATTCGTTAAATTCATTCATAGCGGTTTTCTCCTTCAGATCCGGATGTGCCGGGACATTCCTTGCTTGGAAAAGCCGAGATTAGGCAGTCCCATATTTTTTCCATCGCCTGCTTGTAATCTGAATCGATCAGCAAAACCTGCTCCCCGGCACGTTCAAATCCGTCAAATGTGCGTTTGTTGTCTTCTTTCAGAGCATCCTTTGTGCAATCCGGTTCCGCAATTCTCGATTCTATTTCCGATCCATGTTCCATGATCTCTTTAAAATGGTTTTCGACGTATCTTTCGCTCATAGCGAGGCAAATAAAACGAATCGACGGTAAATACCGCTCGTCAAAATCCTGCCTCCAGCAAAACGGGATATAGCAACCTTCGACGATCAGGTTTTGCCGGTTCTCAACGGCAGTCTTTATGATCTCTCGAACGATGGGCCAAAGATAGTCTGTAAGCGCGTCATCGTCTTCCGGCGTGAGATCGGTAATGCCGCTGCGGATCAGTCCCATTTTCAGGTGGTCGATCGAATAATAAGGGTACTTGTATTTTTCAAGCATCCGTTGCGCCAGAATCGTTTTCCCCACGTGGGATGCTCCCGTTATGATGATTACCATCTTTCCTCCCTCCGCAGACCGGGCGCTTACTCGCGTCATGTGCGGAAAACCGCCTTAGTTCTTCGAAAACAGTATAGCACGTTTTTTTGAAAAGATAAAGACGGACGGCAAAAAAGGAAGGCGTCCATAGCGAAAGCTATAATCGCACACGTCTTTGCTCTTTCAAAAAGTCCGCCCTTCTGTCCGGATTATGGGATACTATTCGTGGTAGGATCTCCTTGCCGGGAAAACCGGAGAAAGGAGAGGACAATGACGAAAAGAGAAGTGATCCAAACCATGGTGAAGGGCTTGGAGCAGGTTCCCGCCGGGACGGAGCTGACCGTGTACCGGCTCGCCGCCGCCTGCGGCCTGGACGCGAAAGCGATGGAAAACGACGGGGTGCTGTTCGACCTGTTCGTTCCCCTGCAAAAAGCCGCCCGGCGCGCCGGGATCACCCTGGACAATTCCCCCTGGGCGGAGAGCCTCATGGGCTTGCCCTATAACATTCCCTTCCTCGTGAAGAAGTGACAAAACAGATCCGGCGGATCATCCGCCGGATCTGTTTTTTACCTTCGCCCCCAAAGGCGTACCGCGCCGGCGATCAGCCCTGCCGCCAGCAAGAGGGCGGCGACGGCGGGATAGACCGCGACGAGATAATGGGTGGTGCCGTAGATCTCCAAAACGCCCTGATAGACGCTGCCCACGCTCAGGGTGACTACACCTGCGCTCCACAGTCCCAGCGCCGCGTCACCCGGGTCGGCTCTTTTGAAAAGGAGCAGGGCGTAGGGCAAAACAGCCAAAAGCAGAGGGACAGCGAAGGCGAAGATCATAAACGGAGAATAGACCCCGTGGCTGAAGGATTCGTAGACGGCGGCGAAAAAGCCGAGGAAAACCGTCCAGGCGATCTGACCCGTCAGATGCCGCTTTACGTTACGCGCCGATATAGACAATGTCGCTCACCTCCCGTTCCTTGATCCTGCCGCTGGTGGTGGGGTTGTTGACAACTTCCCCCTGATAGACCATGGTGGAAGAGCCGCCCCCGTCCAGGTTATACGCTTCCTTGACGCCCAGGGACTGCATAAAGACCGCCAATTCATACAGGCTGAGTCCCTCGCTTTCATCCGTTCTGCCGTCGGAGACCACGAAGACGAAATGGTTGGCTTCGATGAGTCCGATGGCGGTGCGGGGATTGCTCGCCATCGCCTTCCCCACCTCCTCCGTTTGGCTCACGCTCACGGCGCCATCTTCCACCAGAGCCGGCCCGAAGGAAAACGCCTGCCAAACGCCCGCCTGCGCCAGCTCCCGGGCGGTGTAGTCCCGGTCGGAAACCGTTTCCATCGTGCCGTCCGGCCAGATGCACAGCACCTCGGCGCCGGCGGCGGTATCCCGGTAGACCACGCCGTTGCGAATGACGTAGCCCGCTTCCCGGGCGCCGTAGAAATCGCCGTTGATCGCCAGGATCGCGTCGTTTGCCCCGGCGATGACGGAGGTCTTTGCCGTGACGTTTTTGCCGTAGCTGTCATTGGCAAACGCCGTTTTCAAGCTGGAGACGGAACGGAGCACCACGTCCGCCACGTAAATGGTGGTGTCGTTTTGCCGGTACTCGGTCAGGGTGATCGCCGCGTTTTCATCCACATAGCTGTTTTCATCCGTTTCGGCGGTGGCGGCGGCAAAAGCCGTGTTTTCCGAAACGCCGTCGAACAGCGCCAGGTTGATCTCGGTGGCGTTGCCCTCATAAACGGCGCTCAACACGAAGGTGTCCAGGGCCATATAGGCGGTAAAGGCGATCAAAATAAGATAATAACAGACCGACCACAAACGTTTTTTCATGGTTCTGACTCCTTTCCGGTTGGTCTTTTTGTTTCTGATCACAGTATACCCGGAAAGATTGAAGCGGGATTGAA
>CAMPCJ010000119.1 GCA_946645685.1 uncultured Clostridia bacterium
TGATCCTTTCCAACTCCGGCGCCATCACCGCCAACTATTGGCTCAGCGAGATCTATGACGACGAGATCGCCAACGCCCACCGCAACGCGGACATCCACATCCACGACCTGTCCATGCTCACCGGCTACTGCGCCGGCTGGTCGCTGAAGCAGTTGATCCAGGAGGGGCTGGGCGGCGTGCCGGGCAAGATCACCTCGTCCCCCGCCAGCCACCTGTCCACCCTGTGCAACCAGATGGTGAACTTTTTGGGCATCATGCAGAACGAATGGGCGGGCGCCCAGGCGTTCTCCTCCTTCGATACCTACCTGGCTCCCTTCGTGAAGATCGACGATCTTTCCTATAAAGAAGTGAAGCAGTGCATCCAGTCCTTCGTCTACGGGGTGAACACCCCCAGCCGCTGGGGCACCCAGGCGCCCTTCTCCAACATCACGCTGGACTGGGTGGTGCCCGCCGACCTTGCCGAGCTGAACTGCATCATCGGCGGCAAGGAAGTGGACTTCAAGTACAAGGACTGCCAGAAGGAAATGGATATGGTGAACAAGGCGTTCATCGAGATCATGATCGAGGGCGACGCCAACGGACGCGGCTTCCAGTACCCCATCCCCACCTATTCTATCACCCGGAATTTCGACTGGTCCGACACCGAGAACAACCGGCTTCTCTTTGAAATGACCGCGAAATACGGCACCCCCTACTTCTCCAACTACATCAACTCCGATATGGAGCCCTCCGACGTGCGGAGTATGTGCTGCCGTCTGCGCCTGGATCTGCGGGAGCTGCGGAAGAAATCCGGCGGCTTCTTCGGCAGCGGCGAAAGCACCGGCTCCGTGGGCGTGGTCACCATCAATATGCCCCGCATCGCGTACCTGGCGGAGGACAAGGCGGACTTTATGCACCGCCTGGATCGGATGATGGATCTGGCGGCGCGGAGCCTGAAGGTGAAGCGCACCGTCATCACCAAGCTGCTGGAGAACGGGCTTTATCCCTACACCAAGCGGTATCTGGGCACCTTCAACAACCACTTCTCCACCATCGGTCTGGTGGGTATGAACGAGGCGGGTCTCAACGCCAAGTGGATCCGGAAGGATATGACCCACAAGGAGTGCCAGGACTTCACCATCGAAGTGCTGAACCACATGCGCACCCGTCTGTCCGACTATCAGGAGGAGTACGGCGATCTGTATAACCTGGAAGCCACCCCGGCGGAATCCACCGCCTACCGTCTTGCCAAGCACGACGTGAAGCGCTTCCCAGGCATCATCACCGCCGCCAAGTCCTGCGACGATACGCCTTACTACACCAACTCCTCCCACCTGCCCGTGGGCTATACCGAGGACATCTTCTCCGCCCTGGACATCCAGGACGAGCTGCAGACCCTCTACACCTCCGGTACCGTGTTCCACGCCTTCCTGGGCGAAAAACTGCCCGATTGGAAAGCGGCGGCGACCCTGGTGCGGAAGATCGCGGAGAATTACAAGCTGCCCTACTACACCATGTCTCCCACCTATTCCGTGTGCAAGACCCACGGCTACCTCACCGGCGAGCAGGCGATCTGCCCCCACTGCGGCGAGCCCACCGAGGTCTACAGCCGCATCACCGGCTACTACCGTCCCGTGCAGAACTGGAACGACGGGAAATCCCAGGAATTCAAGGATCGCAAGGTGTACGACATCGCGCACTCCCACCTGACCCATACGGGTCCCGTGGAGCACGCTCCCGCTCCCGCCGAGGAGAGCGCAAAGGCGCCCGAGACGGCGGAGACGGCTGAGACGGCGGAGAAGATCTACCTCTTCGCCACCACCACCTGCCCCAACTGCAAGATCGCCGCCTCCTCCCTGGATAAGGCGGGCGTGACCTATGAAAAGGTCTATGCGGATCAGACCCCCGCTCTGGCGAAGGAATACGGCGTCCGGAAGGCGCCCACGCTGATCCTGCCCACCGGCGAGCGTTTCGTGGGCGTTGCCGAGATCAAGCAGTACCTGGCAAAATGAGTACGGTCTATGACGTAGCCGTGGTGGGAGGCGGCCCGGCGGGACTCACCGCCGCCGTCTACACCCGCAGAGCCGGCAAAAGCGTCGTGGTTTTGGAAAAGGAGACCTTCGGCGGACAGATCACCTTCTCTCCCAAGGTGGAAAACATTCCCGGCTTCACCGCGCTTTCCGGCAATGAATTTGCGGAAAAGCTGGTGGATCAGGCGCTTTCCCAGGGAGCGGAGATGGAGTCCTGCCAGGTGCTTTCCGTCCAAAAGGACGACGGCGGCTTTCTTCTGGAAACCGACGGCGACGCGGTCCGCGCCCGGACCGTGATCTTCGCCACCGGCGCCCGCCACCGCACCCTGGGCTTGCCCGGGGAGGAAGCGTTCATCGGAGACGGCATTTCTTTCTGCGCCGTGTGCGACGGAGCGTTTTACCGCGGCGGCAGGGTCGTCGTCGTGGGGGGCGGAAACTCCGCCCTCCAGGAGGCGCTTTTGCTTGCCGAGCTTGCCGAAAAGGTCACCGTGGTGCAGAATTTAGACTTCCTCACCGGGGAGGGCGCGCTGCAGGAACAGCTTGCGGCAAAGCCCAACGTGGACGTGATCCTGGGCACCGTGGTGGACGCTTATCTGGGCGGGGACGCCCTCACCGGCGTGCGGGTGAAGCGGGAAAAGGACGGGGCACTGTCCGAGATTCCCTGCGACGGCGTTTTTCTCGCCGTGGGGCTCATCCCCCAGAACGAGGCGTTCCGGAACCTTCTGGAGCTGGACGAGCGGGGATACGCCGCTTCCGATGAAGCGTGCTTCGCCCCCACGCCCGGCGTGTTCGTGGCAGGGGATTGCCGGCGGAAGAAGATCCGCCAGGTGACCACCGCCGCCGCCGACGGCGCCGTGGCAGCCCTCGCCGCCTGCGACTATCT
>CAMPCJ010000120.1 GCA_946645685.1 uncultured Clostridia bacterium
AGGTGGAATGGTCGTCAGCCCAGGTGTAGGTGACGGCGCCCCAGGCGTGTCCCAGACCGGTGCCCGACGTCACGGTTTTGGTCTGCTCTTCAAAATGTTCGGTGTCCGTAAAGGTGGCGGTGTAGGTGGCGGTGGAACCGGACGTGCAGGTCGCGTCCGTGGACGCCGTGAGAAGCGCGGTCACGGTCTCGGTGGCGACGGGCTCCTTCCCTTCCTCACCGAAGGTGGCGGTACAGGTGGGGGGAGTCTTGGTCTCATCCCATTCATAAGAAGCAACTTCCTTGGGCTGATCGTCAAACTCGACGAAAGGCAGCTCTACGGCAAAAACCTGAAACGGCAGGACCGCCAGGATCATCACCATAGCAAGCACAAAAGCTAAGGTTCTTTTCATCTTTCTTTCCTCCCTCACTGGTGGATCATTCTTTAGGAGCATAGGTACTCCTATACATCATCGTTATTATACCAAAGGCATTTTTCCTTGTCAATGCCGCGCCCGTCACTTTTTTTTGCGTAAGATATGGAAAAAACAACACTTTTTTCAGTTAAATTGGACAAATCTTTTTTCGGCTTGCAAAAGAAAGCGGGGCGTGATAGGATAAAACAAAACGAAGAAAGAGAAGGAAAAGACTGTGAAGAACGACCTCTGCCGCAGCGTGGTGTTCGATCTGGACGGCACGCTGCTGAATACCTTAGCCGATCTGACCCGTTGTGTCAACGAAACCCTGGCGCATTTTGCCCTGCCGGAAAGAACACCGGAGCAAGTTCGCGCGGCGCTGGGGAACGGATCGAGAGAATTGATCCGCCTGTCCCTGTCCGGGCGGGAGGAGCTGCTCCCGGAGGCGCTGCGCTTTTACCGGGGGATCTACCCGCCCAAAGAGGGGGCGAAGACGGCGCCGTATCCGGGGGTCGTCTCCCTGACGGAGCGCTTGCAGCGGGAAGGGTGGCGTCTCGCCATTCTCTCCAACAAGCCCCACGGCGCGGTGCTTTCCCTGCGGGACGCCTTTTTTCCGTCCGTCCGGTGGGCGGCGGGAGATCGGGAGGGCGTGCCCCGGAAGCCGGATCCCGCCGCTTTGTTCGCCCTGATGAAAGAAATGGGAGCGGTGCAGGAGAAAACGGTTTACGTGGGAGATTCCGAAGTGGACGTGGCGCTGGCGAAACGGGCGGGGCTTTCCTGCGTCGCCGTGTGCTGGGGATACCGGGATCGCAAGGAGCTGGAAGAAGCGGGGGCGGAGAAGATCGCTTCCGACGCGGCGGAATTGTACCGGCTGCTCACCGCCGCTTTTTGACCATCGGCGAAAAAACCGTCTCCTCTCTCAAGCTGTCCTGAAGGGCAGTTTATGAAAAGCCGACTGAAGGCAGGAACGCTGCCTTCAGTCGGCTTTTTCACTATCCGGCGCCAAAGTGACGGGATGCCTTCCCTTCACCCGGCGCAGCGGTCGTCAGACGGCGGGTCCCAGGGTGACGGTGGAAGTGCCGGTCTCCGCGTTGTAGTTTGCCATGTAGTTCTTCAAGCGGACGATGTCCTTGCTGCTGACCACGCCGTCCCCGTTGGCGTCCGCCCCGGGGAAAATTTCCACGGTGGAAGTGCCGGTCTCAGCGTTGTAGTTTGCCATGTAGTTCTTCAAGCGGACGATGTCCTTGCTGCTGACCATCCCGTCCCCGTTGGCGTCGCCCCAGATCAAGGCGGGCTCGGTCTTTTCCGCCACCTCAAAGGTGAAGGTGCAGGTGTAAACGGGTGTGGCGTCCGCCCAGCCGGGGGCGTTTTCCCCGAAAATGTCGTCAGAATGGTACCAGGACACGGTGAGGGTGCCCTGCGCGCCCGCGGCAAGCTCGCCCGCGCCGATGACGGCGTAGACCGTATCCCCGTCCACTTCCGGCTCGGCGGGACTGTAGAAGCCCTGCTGTTCCATCAGATCATTGCGCCATCCGGCAACCAGATCCAGGTGCGCGTACTGCAGATCGAAATGCACCAAAACCGTGCCGCCCTCCGGAACGGAGATGGTCTCCCCTTCCTCATAGACGGTCTCGGGAGCGCTCTTCAAAACGGCGTTTCCTTTCAAAATCGCTTCCGCCAGGACGAAAACGCCCAGCTCTTCGGTTTCAAAGGCGATGGCGCCGTTTTCCCGGAGATAGCCCGTTTTCTCCACGGGGTCGCCCGTTTCGGGAAGGTAGAGAACCGCCACGTTTTTGCCTTTCAGCTGCTCGGGAACGGGCAGCTCCACGGTAACGGTGCCCTCGGGAGCGAAGGGGGTGTGATCCAGATCCAACGCCACCCGGGTCGCCTGATTGCCGTCGCGGACGAAGCCTTCGCCCAGGCGGGCTTCCTGCTCGGGAGAGAGGCGCCCGAAGAAATCATCCACCAGCGTGGCGCCCCGGGGGGCGACGCCGTTGGGGGCGATAAGGGCGGCGTTTTGCCCGACAAATCGCTTTTCGGTAAACTCGACGGGCGCGCCGGTCACCTCTTCGTTGCCGCCGCCGATCTCCATGGCGTCGAGATCCGCGGCGGTGCCGTTGTAACAGATCCTTTCAAGCTCGACGTTGTCCAACACGCAATCGCCCAATCCGACAACGGAGTCGGGCAGGACGAGGGTCTTCAAGTCGGGGTTGTCCGCCAGGGCGTAGTTGCCCACGTCCACCACGGTATCGGGGATGGTCACGCTTTCGCCCAGGCGCCCGGTGAGAGAGCCGTCGCCGATGTGCTGGACGGCGGGCAGCTCGGTCACGCCCGCGGTCGCCGCCACCAGCACGTCAAAGGCGTTGATGAGGCAGCCGTTTTCCAGGCGGTTACCTTTGTTTTCCGGGGAGAGAGCGATCTCCCGCAGGGAGTCGGTGCCGAAGAAGGCGTCGTGCTGAATATCC